>JAEHDI010000676.1 GCA_016880505.1 Bryobacterales bacterium
ATCCAGCCGCGACGACAGGTGCTTCCCAAATCTTCATCGACAGCAGAGCGCCGAGACTGAGATACTTCGTCTCAGTTTGGTTCCAGTTCAAGCCTTTCGACAGCCGCCGGCCCCCGTTCCCTACGTAGCCGACGGTGAACGACGTGCTCTGGCCTACCTGCCGTTCAATGATGAAGTTGGCTTGGTGCGTGTAGGAGACGATCGTGCTGCGGTCCCGATCCACCAACGTCGCGTTCTGGGCGTTCTTCAAGCCCGGAATGAGCTGGGGCGGATGAGCGAAGTCCTGCCGGAAGCCGTCGTCCCAGTTCATCGCCGGGGTGACGCCAAGGTCGGCCGAGCTGAAACTGGCGCTGACGTTATAACCTTCGCGCAAGCCATTCACGCCGGTACCCTGGGTGATGACCTGGGCGTAGAAGATGCCAAAGCCGCCGCGGACCACCGTCTTGTCCGTCACGCGGTAGGCGAAGCCGAACCGGGGAGCGAAGTCCTTCCAGTGCGTGTTGCCGGTGCTCGAAAAGGCCCCTTCGCTCGCGTAAACGTACGCGCCGGGGATGCCGCCGAGCGGTGTGTTCGGCGCCGTCGGATCCATGTAGGAAAGGCGGTTGTTCGGATCGGTGAAGCCGGGCTGTATCTCCCAGCGAACGCCGAGATTCAACGTCAGCTTCGGCGTAACCTTCCAGTCGTCGTTCACCCACGGGCTATAGTAGCCGTTGCGGTTGCCGTACTGGAGGAACGGGAAGAATGCCGACGCGGAGTAGACGTCGCCCAGCAGGAAGCTGGCGAAGGCGTTGCCGCTCTTGGAAACGTCCTTCAGCCCGGTCGAGAGCTGGTTGAACTGCCAGTTGCCGCCGCTCGTACCAAAGTCCCGGAAATTGTTTCGGTGCCGCTGCACCTCCACGCCGAATTTCAGCGTGTGGTTGCCGCGCATGACACTGGCCGTGTCGAGGAAGGTGAAGTTGGTAAAGTAGTTGTCCGAAGCGATGGTGTCCCCGTAGCCGGCGTAGTCGTGGTTGAAGTCCACCCACGGGAACAGGTCGCCGCCGAGGCCCGTCAGTCCCAGTTTCTCCGGCCACCCCTTGCCATAGTGCACCGAGAAGTTGGGATTGCGGAAGCGCGACAGACCGGCCGAGAAGCGGTTCAGCACCGTCGGGCTGACCATCCAGTCATAGTTGAGCCGGACGATTCGCGTCGTCACCCGCTGGATGTTGTGGCACTCCAGATCGCCGGCCAGGCTGGCAGCGCCCGAGTTGTTGTGGTTCGGACACTTCACCGCCGGACGGTCGGTGATGTTGAACATGCCGTTCAGGCGGTGCGCTTCGGTGAACATGTGGTCGATCTTGAAGCCGCTCGACCGCTGATCCGTGCTCGGAGCGCCGGTCTCGAGCTGATAGTTACTGGCCAGGCCTGGGTACGTGGGCTGCGGGTGCATTCCTACCATCTGCGTGGAAATGCGGCTCCACATCGACTTCGGAACGACATTGTTCTCAAACGGGTCGCGGATCACCTGGCCGTCCACCGTCCGCGTGGTCCGCGGGTTGTATACGATGCCTCTTCCCTCCGGCGTGGCGTTCACCCACTCGGTAAAGTCTCCTTCCAGCATCTTCGCGGTCGGCACGGTCCCGAGGCCCGGCGAGCCGGGGGCGCGCAGGTAGAACTGGTCGAACGAGAAGAAGAAGAACGACTTATTGCGGCCGTCATAGATCTTCGGGA
>JAEHDI010000677.1 GCA_016880505.1 Bryobacterales bacterium
GGTCGCCTGTTACCCGGTGGTCCAGGAAAAGCAGCGGCAGACCCAGTGTCTCAACCCGTACCATTTCATTGAAACGCTCTTTGGCTTACTGGCCCCAGATGACGTGGTGGTCTGCGGAAACGCCGCGGCCTGCATCGTCCCCTTCCAGGCTGCTCGCCTCAGGAAGGGACAACGGCTGATCTCCAACTCGGGGGCAGCCTCCATGGGGCACGACCTTCCGGCGGCGATCGGCGCCGCGGTCGCACGAGATGGCAAGCGGGTGGTCTGTTTGGCCGGGGACGGGAGCATACAGTTGAACATCCAGGAACTGCAAACCATCCTCCACAACGGGCTGCCGGTCAAGATCTTCGTGTTGAACAATGGAGGCTACCTGTCGATCCGCAGCACGCAGGCGAACTTCTTCGGAGAGTTCATTGGCGAAAGTGATTCCAGCGGCGTGTCCTTCCCGGACATGGTCAAAGTAGCACAAGCTTACGGTCTGCCCGCCATTCGAATCGATGACGCATCGTCGCTCGGCCGGATGGCGGGAGTGTTGTCCGAACCCGGGCCCTGCCTGTGTGAAGTGCGGCTCGATCCGTCACAAGGGTTCGAACCAAAGCTGATGTCGAGACAGTTGCCCGACGGCAGCATCCGGACGCCAGCCCTGGAGGACATGTATCCGTTCCTCAGCGAGGAGGAGTTACGCGCAAACATGCTCCAGGGATGAGTGGCAGGGAGGCACCCGTGGCTGAGTCGGTTCGGGAACAGTCCGCTGTCGACTGCGTTTTCTTCGACTTGGACGGCACTCTAGCGGATTCGCTGCCCGGCATATCCTACGCCGTGGAGACCGCGCTCGCCGAAGCGGACTTCTCTGCGTCCAGCTTGGAATTGAGGAGCCTCATTGGACCACCGATCCGCTCCATTTTCGCGAAGCTGTTGCCGCAGACGGCGGAAGCTGATCTCGACGGCCTGGAACGGAGCTTCCGTCTCGCTTATGACACGGAGGGCTGGCGCAGAACCGCTGCCTACGAAGGCGCTGTGGAGGCCATTCGGTGCCTGAAGCTTAGCGGGAAGACCCTGTATCTGGTGACGAACAAACCCAAACATGTGACCAGTCAGATACTGAATCAGCTAGGCATTCAGGATTGTTTCTCCGGCGTTCTCACGCGCGACTCAAGGGAACCACCTTTCGAATCCAAGGGGGCTATGCTCTGTCACTTGTTGTCCCTTCAAAGAATCGATCCCGCCAGGTGCCTGATGGTGGGGGATGCACCTGAGGACGTTGAGGGTGCCACCCACGCGGGGATGCGGGCGGCGATCATGCTTCACGGATATGGCGCGGACAGAGTCCCTGCCGGGCAGCCCGGCTGCCGCCACTTGGAGGACTTCAAGGAACTGCTGGCCATCTTTCTGGCTGATGGAGAAGGAAATGATTGACCGGGATATTTTCGATGAGTTGTTCGTGCTGGAGATGGCCAACAATCATTGGGGCAGCGTTGACCGCGGGCTTAAGATCGTTACGGCCTTCTCTCAAATCGTGCGCTTCAATAATGTGCGCGCAGCCATCAAACTCCAGCTTCGCAGCGTGGACACGTTTATACACAAGGACTTCCGGGGCCGGTCCGACATCCGGTATGTGAAGAAGACCGAAGACACGAAGCTGGTGCCGGAGGGTTTCGCCACGCTGGTCAAGGCCATCCGCCAGAGCGGCTGCATCCCGATGGCAACGCCCTTCGACGAGGACTCGGTGGACTTGTGCTGCGATCTGGGAATCCCGATCATTAAGATCGCCAGCTCCGATCTGAACGACTGGTTCTTAATCGAGAAGATCGGAAAGACAAAGAAGCCGGCCATCGTTTCCACTGGCGGCTCCTCGCTGAAGGACCTGGATGACCTGGTGACCTTCTTCCAGAACCGCAACATCCCGCTGGCAATCAACCATTGTGTGTCCCTATACCCCGCGGAGGATTGGGAACTCGAGATGAACCAGATCGACTTCCTGCGAACGCGATACCCTTCCCACACCATCGGCTTCTCAACGCATGAGTATCACGACTGGACGTCGTCTATGCTCATCGCATAC
>JAEHDI010000678.1 GCA_016880505.1 Bryobacterales bacterium
GCCCGCTTCAAGGGGGAACATGGCGCCCTCGACGATGCCTTTGGAAAGCGCGTCCTGCGCGTCCGAGGGCGGAATGAGCATCGGCGCGGCGCCGAGCGCTTCCAGCAACTGCTTGTTGGTGATCGAGGCGTAGCGGATTTTCTTGCCCTTGTAGTCTGCGAGCGTCTTGATCGGCTCCTTGGAAAAGAGAAGGACCGGCGGCGCCTGGTTCAGGAACAAGATGTGCAAGCCAGTGTGTTCGGCGGCGAGATATTTCGGCGCAAGCTCCGTCAAACGCTTTGCCATCTCCGGCAGATTGGGTGTTCCCCCCGGAAAGGTGAAGGGAAGGTTGGCGAGCTCGGTCATTGGATAACGGCCGGGCGTCACGCCGTGCAGAACCCAGGCGATATCAACAATGCCGTTTCGCGCCGCATCGAGCTGGCGGTTCGGCGGTCCGACGAGCTGGCCATTGGGATAAATTTCGAATTTCAGCTGCCCGTTCGATTCTTTCTCGACCTTCTCCGCCCAGGCCGTAATCCATTTGTGGAATACGTGCTGCGGCGGAACGAAATGCGAGAGCTTCAGCGTGACGGTTTGAGCCTGTGCCGATCCTGCTCCCAGCGCGATGGCGACGGCGAACGCGCATGCCTTGACGATTGTCTGAAATGACATGGTTCATCCTCCCGTGGCTTCTTGCGAGCCTTTCCCGGGTCGATCTTACGCGGAAAATTGCTGCGCTGTCACGGATAGCCGATTTGACGCCCTGAAATCCGGGCAAACCGCGTTTAGCCCGCGATCATTTTGTTGATCAGTTCCCCGCAACTGTCGATCTCGATACGGACCTCGTCGCCGGCCTTGAGGAATTCTCCGCGCGGCATGCCTACGCCTGCCGGGGTGCCGGTGGCTATAACGTCGCCCGGATTGAGCGTGATGTGACGCGACAGATAGGCGATCTGCTCGGCGATATTGTGCACCAGCCGTGCCGTATTGGAGTTTTGCTTGAGCACTCCGTTGACCCACAATTTGATGGCCAGATTATTGGGATCGGGAACATAAGCCGCAGGGGTGAGCCAGGGCCCCATCGGTGCGGCGTCCTCGAAGCATTTCTGTCCGACCCAATCCATGCCGAACGGGGAGCCTTCGCGTTTCATCAGGTCCCGGGCGGAAAGATCATTGACGATGAGATATCCCGCGACGGCCTCCAGGGCGCGCTCCTCCGGGATGTTTCGGGTCGGCCGTGCGATGACGACGCCAAGTTCCGCCTCCCAGTCCACTTGTTGCGAAAAGGGCGGCAGCCGGGTGGCCGTGCCGGTACCGATGATTGAGCCTGCAGTGGTCTTCATAAAGAAGTACGGGTCCTTGGCCTTCGTCATCGCGGGTGCTTTGCCGGTAACCCGCTTGGCGATCTCGGCCATTTCTTCCAGATGATCCCAATAATTGGCGCCCGCGCAGAAAAGCGCGCCCGGATAAAGGATCGGCGCGAGCAGCTTCGCTTGTGCCAGCAAGACTCCTTTACCCGGCGGAAGCCCGTTGGCGGTGGCCTCATGCAGGCTCCGGTGCGCCGCGTCCCAGTTGCGGAGCAGGCCGAGCACCGACGAGGTATCGATGCCGTCTCCGCCGCGCAGCAGCGATGCCGCCGGCACAATACGGTCGCCGACCAGCACGCCTGCTTTGGGCGAGCCTGCGTCGGCGTAACTCACCAACCGATACCCTGGCGCCATGATCATCCCCACAGCCTTTATGCAAGGCTACTCGCTCATTGCATGTTTGGATTGGCAAGCGCGGCGCGGCCACTCCGCGGGCCCGTTGGTCGCGTGGATTTGAGCCGTTACGCTGCC
>JAEHDI010000679.1 GCA_016880505.1 Bryobacterales bacterium
CGAGGACCCCTCATTGCTTGGCAGCCAGGAGACCGTCGAGGACGGTAACGGCATCCTCGGCCACCTGCTCGGAAGTAAGGACGCCAGCCGCGCCCTCGCCAGCCAGGTTTCCGATTCAACCGGGCTGGGTGAGGACGTGCTTAAGAGGATGCTCCCTGTCGTCGCCACACTGGTCATGGGTTCCATGAGCAAGGCCACGAATCAGGGAAGCGCCAGCAGCGGCCTCCTTTCGATGCTGGACAGCAACCGCGACGGCAGCGTCCTTGACGATGTCGTGGGCTTCATGGGTAAGTTCTTACAGAAGTAGCCCGCACCATCGTCGCCGCGTCGACCACCACAGGGCGAAAAGAGTTCGCTGGGCTTCCGCTCCCTGCGGTCGCGGCTCTCACTTGCGAACATGGGACCACGTTGAGCTGCCAAAAGTGTTTCCGCTCTGTTTGTGCGTAATTCTTCCACGCTCGGTGCTGCAAAATCAGGCAGTACTGTGAAATTTCCACTCAATTCCGCCAGGTTATAGTCTGCAGTTAATTCCAACAGGTGAAATAGATCACTCTCTACGAAAGTTATAGGGAATTTATAACGACTGCTACAGGTACCACGTTGAATCTTCACAAGGACGAAGGGGAACCAGGCTCCGAATCACTCTCTGACGCAAGGGCTTCAGGGTGCTTCCGGATATTGGAACCCGATTTGCCTCGACCATTCCGACAAGCAAAAAGATCGGGCCTTCCGGCACAACCCATTTTCGTGCCCGGTCCAGTTGTGTAAATCCTATTTCACCCCCATGGGGAGGTACACATGACGATTTCTCGTCGACAATTCCTTGAGTTGTTTAGGAATTCCGCGGCAGCGCTCGGCGTGGGCGCAGTGAATCTGTCGGTTCTTGAGAAGGCGCTCGCACAACCAGGCGGTCCGACGGTCATCTGGCTCCAAGGCAGCGCCTGCACCGGATGCTCGGTCTCGCTGTTGAACAGAATCTCGAGCACTTCGCCGAGAACCACCGCGGACGTGCTTATCAATATCATCAACCTCCGCTATCACCCGAACCTGATGGCGGCAACCGGAAAGTCGGCGGCTGCCATCGCAGAGGAGATCGCCGGCGGAAGTGGACACATTCTGGCGGTTGAAGGAGGCGTGCCGACGGCGTTCGGCGGCGCCGCGTGCTGGGCATGGACGCGTGCAGACGGCACTGACGTCACGTTCCAGCAAGCAGTGACAATGCTGGCCGCGAATGCCGCCCAAATCCTGTGCATCGGAACATGCGCAGCCTGGGGCGGGATACCGGCGGCTCTCCCGAATCCGACAGGCGTCAAGAGCGTCCGGGAGGTCACTGGCCGCCCGACTCTGAACATCGCGGGTTGCCCGACGCACCCGGACTGGATCGTTTGGGCCATCGGGCAATTGGTGTCGGGCGCCCCGATCAGCGTGGACTCGTACGGACGGCCGACTGCGCTGTTCGGCAAGACAGTGCACGAGCTATGCCCGCGCCGGGAGCGGGAGGAAGCCTCGACCTACGGACAGGATTATCTCTGCCTGGAAGAACTTGGCTGCAAAGGTCCGTCCACCAAGGGCAACTGCCCGATCACTTTGTGGAACGGCGGAGCCAACTGGTGCTGCGACTCCAACACGCTGTGCATCGGGTGCACGGACCCAGCTTTTCCATTCACAAACCTGAGGAGCAAAACCTATGCCATCGACGATTAAGATTGACCCCGTAACCCGGCTGGAAGGCCACCTTAAAATCGAAGTCACAGTCGACGGCGTCGCGGGCGCACAGAAGGTCGTGGACGCCAAGGCGACCGGCACGCTATTCCGCGGCTTCGAGGCGATCCTGAAAAACCGCAATCCTCTGGACGCTCCCGACATCACGCAGCGAATCTGCGGCGTCTGCCCGGTGTCGCATGGCCTGGCAGCTTCGATGACACTCGAGAACGCGGCCGGGGTAACGGCGCCGGATAACGCCAGGATCATGCGGAATCTGGTGCTCGGCTCCAACTTCGTGCAGTCACACATTCTGCACTTTTACCATCTCGCCGTGCAGGACTTTGTCAGCGGTCCCGATATGCCGCCATGGCAGCCGAACTGGGCTGCAGACAAGCGATTCGACGCGGCTACGTCCGGCGTGTTGGTCAGTCACTATGTCCAGGCGCTCGAAATGCGACGCAAGGCACACGAGATGGGAGCACTGTTCGGAGGGCGCTTACCGCATCCTCCAGCGTTCGTCCCCGGAGGCTTCACCACTACTCCCCGTCCGGAACGAATCACGAAATTCAGGGCCTACCTCGCCGAGCTGATCGCGTTCATCAATAACGTCTATCTTCCCGACGTCGCAGCTCTCGCCAATGCCTACGCGGACTACTACTCCATCGGGCGGGGTCACGGAAACCTGCTGGCATACGGCGTGTTCGACCTGGACGGCGCCGGGCAGAGTAAGTTGCTCCGCCGGGGGAGGATTCTTGGAGGAACCGGATCGGCGCTGGCGGTGGACCCGAAGGCGATCACTGAGTCGGTCACATATTCCTGGTACAGCGATACCACGGACAACCTCTCACCGTCCTCGGGTGTGACCCAGCCTGTCTACCCGAAGGGAGGTGCGTATTCGTGGCTCAAGGCGCCACGGTACGGCGGGACCAGCAGGCGCAAGGGCAAGCGCATCACGGTGACGCCGGGAGCGCCGTACGAGACCGGCCCACTCGCGAGAATGTGGGTGAACGGCGAGTACACGCGCGGCATCTCCGTGATGGACCGGCATGCGTCCCGGGCGCAGGAGACGCTCAAAGTCGCGCACGCGATGGACGTCTGGGCGACCCAGTTGGGGAGCGGGCCGGTGTATCAGCAGTATGTGACGCCGACCAGCGCGTCCGGATTCGGACTGACCGAGGCGCCACGCGGCGCTCTCGGCCACTGGGTTGATATCAGCAACGGCAAGATCGGCAACTACCAGGTGCTTACACCGACGTGCTGGAACGCATCGCCGAGGGACAGCGCCGGGGTGCCCGGGCCGATCGAGCAAGCGCTGGTCGGGACTCCGGTGGCGAACTTGGATGAGCCCGTCGAAGTGCTGCGTGTGGTCCATTCCTTCGACCCATGCCTTTCGTGCGCAGTCCACGTGATGCGGCCGGCCGAGGGCAGTAAGATCTTCGCGCTGGGGCACTATCACGGCGAAGACGAGGTCCATGAGCACACGCACTCGCACTGACGGAAACGGCCCCTCCGCGCCGCTGCGGAGGGGCCGCCGAATCCTTGTCGCCGGGCTGGGCAACTTGCTGCTGATGGATGACGGTGTTGGGGTGCACGCAGTCCGCGAGCTGAGACGGCACGCCGGGTGTGGCGTCACTGTGGCGGAGGTGGGCACGGCAGTGCTCGACGCCCTTCACCTGATCGAGAAGGCCGACCGGTTGCTTGCGATCGACGCAATGCGGGCGGGAGGCCCTCCGGGAACAATCTACTCGTTCGGGGTGGAGGACGTCGAGCAGCGGCCCACGGAAGCCTCGTTGCACGAATTGAACTTGTTGTCGGCGCTCACGCTGGCGCGGCGCAGGCCGCGTGAGATCACTATTCTCGGCGTGGAGCCGGGCCGAATCGACTACGGCCTGGACCTGACGCCCGTGGTGCTGGAAGCACTCCCACGGCTCGTGGATGCGGCCGGCAGGATTGTCGCGAAGTGGACGGGCGGGACGTTCGGGCGCGACGGGTGACGCGTGTTACCATCTAAGAAACGGCCTGTTTTCCGCAGATTTCTTAGGATCTCGCCTTGAATGTGACCGTCTCATCCGCCGAGCGGCTGCGCGTCACCCTGCATGGAGCGGTGCAGGGCGTTGGCTTCCGGCCCTTTGTCTACCGGCTGGCAACTGAATTGGGACTGCCGGGCTGGGTACTCAACTCGAGCGCGGGGCTGTCACTCGAAGTGGAGGGTCCTCGCGACCGGCTGGAAACGTTCCTGGCGCGCCTCGAATCGGAGAAACCGCCCGCAGCGGTCATCCTGACGAAGGAGGCGAGTTTCCTCGCACCCGCGGGGTTCACAGGGTTCGAAATCCGCACAAGCGACGCGAGCGAAGAGAAGACCGCAAGCGTACTGCCCGATCTCGCGACCTGCGGCGACTGCCTGGCGGAGATGTGCGATCCCGCCGACCGCCGGTACGGGTATCCGTTCACCAACTGCACGAACTGCGGGCCGCGCTACACGATCATTCTCGACATTCCGTACGATCGGCCGAACACCACGATGCGCGAGTTCGAGTTGTGCGACGAGTGCAGCCGCGAGTACCGCGATCCGAAAGACAGGCGGTTCCATGCACAGCCGGTGGCGTGCCCTGCGTGCGGACCGAAGGTGTGGGTGGAATTACCGCAGGGAATGGAGATGCAGGGAAAAATGGGGACAGACAGCCATTTCGCGACAGCGGCGAAATGGAGTCTGTCCCCATTTTTCAACAGCGGCGAAATGGAGTCTGTCCCCATTTTTCCAGTCAGTCCCCATCTTTCGCTGGAGCGGGGCGAGATCGTGGCGATGAAGGGGATCGGCGGATTCCAGTTGCTCGCGGATGCGCGGAATGAGCAGGCGGTGGAGCGCCTGCGGCGGCGCAAGCACCGCGAGGAAAAACCTTTCGCGCTGATGATGCCGTCGATCGAGGAAGTGCGGC
>JAEHDI010000680.1 GCA_016880505.1 Bryobacterales bacterium
ATGGCGCATGTCGCCTATGTTCTGACAGCGCGGAAATACTGCGTCGCCCGTGGGCGAAACACAAAATATGCGAACGCGGCGCAGAGCAGACTGTGCATCACCAACTCAAACCGCGAGTGGAAGCCGCTCAGGATGACGTGGTATGTGATCCATACAAGCGCGAGCCAGCGCGCCCAGTTGCTGCCGCGGAGCATATACACTCCACAGACAATCGCTATGAGACGAACGACAGAGATCCATACAAGCTCGTATGGAAACGGATGTTGTGGCTTTAACTCTGTGAGGTGAAAAGCCAGTCCAAGGGCGCCCGCCGCTATGTACAGAAAACCGAAGACGGTCACAGAGAGTGGACGTTGGTTCATTCGAGGATCTTTCCGACGAGCCGATTTGAAGTCACCGGACTTACCCCCCATCTCACCCCATCCCCTTCGCGGCCTTAGCGCGCTTTGCGGGAAATTCTTTCATTCGCTACGGACTTCCTCATAAGAACGTACACGCCTCATCGAATTCCAGACGCGGCGCTCGCGGGTACAGCCTGGAGGCGTCGCCGTAGCCCAGGTTGCACAGGAAATTCGACTTTACGTGACCTGCGGGGAAGAACTCCTGCTCACACCCTTCGCATTCCTTGCCCCCGCCGAAAAATTCTTCGTCGAGCTTCGCGTTATCGAACCCCGACATCGGGCCGCAGTCGAGCCCGAGCGCGCGCGCCGCGATCATCAGGTAGGCCCCCTGGAGCGAGGAGTTGCGCTTGGCCGTGACCTCGACCAGTTGTGGATTCTCTGCGAACATGGCGCGCATTGCGGGGTTGTGGGGGAAAAGCTTCGACAGCTTCTGATAAAAGAGTAGGTCATACGCGATGATGATAGTAACCGGCGCCGCCATCGTCTTCTCGACGTTCCCAGGTGCGAGCGTTGGGCGTAGTCTCTCTTTCGCCTCCCGCGAGCGGAGAAAGACGAACCGGGCCGGACTTGCATTCGCGCTCGTGGGTCCCCACTTCATCACGCCATACAGTCGTCGGAGCATATCGTCGGTGACAGGCTTATCGAGCCAGGCGCTATGCGTTCGCGCCTCGCGAAATAGTTGATCAAGAGCTTCGTCTGCCAGCGCGTTTTTCATCGCTCTTGTTTCTCCCTTGATGATGAAATGCGGTAGAACGCGTTGCCCCGTCCGCGTAGGTCCTTCAAGACCGCGCGCCGAGGACGTGGAGTGCCAGTTTGCTGAGCACCCGCCGGTTGCGCCCGTCGAGAAACGCCCAGGTCAGCACCTTGAGCATGAGCGGCGGTTGATAGGCTGGGTTGTGCGCCGTACGGCGCGCGGCCTCGCGTTTCAAGTGATCGTGGGTGTACTGTTCAAGTGGGATCCCCGGACGGCCCCGCTGCTGCGAGCAGTAATGGACCAGGCCGTCCTCGCAAATGTAGAGGAATCGGCCGCCGGCGATCGTGAGCGCGTCGGTGGGGTTGCGGACGGGACTGCCGAGGACGGAATTGACTGTCACGGCGAAATCGGCGTCCGCGGCCAGTAGTTCGAGCTTGCGGTCGAGGACCTCCAGGCTCTTCTTCGAGGTTTCGTCCGGCACGACGTTGTCGATGCTGATTTGGAGGTAATCGAGACCGGCCCGGTTCAGCCGCTGGACGCGCTCGGGCGTGAGGAGATAGCCATTGGTGATGAGCGTCGCGAGGGCGCCGCGGCGGCGAATGTGGCGGATGATCTCGTCCAGCTCGGGGTGGAGCATCGGTTCACCGCCGCTGACGGTGATGATGGTGGTCCCGAGCGCGGCGAGCAGATCGATGCGGCGCAGCATCTCCGGGAGCGGCACGGGCTGCGAGATGGCGTCGAATTCATTGCAGTACGTGCAGGCTAGGTTACAGCGGCGGATCGGCACGACTTGGGCGACGATCGGATGGTCTGGCGAATGCATGGCGCGGGCGAACATCCGCGCCTCGCGCAGCCGCCTGCTGGCCGCGCACACACGGCGCCGAAGCGTGGATCCGAACGACTTCCCAGCCGCACGCCCCATTACCCGCATTGTATCGTGCGAGGAAACCCTTTGCGGCCTTCGCTGCTTTGCGGGAAACCCCTCCTACCCCGCCTTCAGGAAACTCTTCACCGACCGCACCGCCTGCCGGATCCGATGGTCGTTCTCCACCAGCGCGAAGCGCACGTACCCCTCGCCCAGCGGCCCGAACCCCACTCCCGGCGACACTGCCACCAGTGCCTTTTCCAGCAGCAGCTTCGAAAACTCGAGCGACCCCATCGCCCGAAACCGCTCCGGCACCTCCGCCCACACGAACATCGACCCTTTCGGCGCCGCCACCGGCCAGCCCGCCCGGTTCAGCCCCTCGATCAGCACGTCCCGCCGCCGCTGGTACACTCCGCAGATCTTCCGCGTCTCCGCCTCGCACTCCCGCAGCGCGATAATCGACGCAATCTGAATCGGCTGGAAAATCCCGTAATCGAGGTAGCTCTTGATCCGCGCCAGCGCCGCGATCATCTTCCGGTTCCCCAGGCAAAACCCGACCCGCCAGCCGGCCATGTTGAAGCTCTTAGACATCGAGTAGATTTCTACCGCGACCTCTTTCGCCCCCTCCACCTGCAAAATCGACGGCGCCTCGTACCCATCGAAGCAGATGTCCGCGTACGCGAAATCGTGGACCACCATCGTCCCGTACGCCGCCGCCAGCGCCACCACCTCCTTGAAAAACTCCAGGTCCACGCACTGCGTCGTCGGGTTGTGCGGGAACGAAATCAGGATCATCCGCGGCTTCCGCGCCTCTTTATAAAGGTCCTTCAGGTGCTCCAGAAACGTCCCCGGGTCCGGCATCGGCACCGTGCACGCGTGCCCCTCTGCCATCACAACTCCATATTGGTGAATGGGATAACAGGGATTCGGCGAGGCCACCACGTCTCCCGGCCCGATCACGGCGAACAGCAGGTGCGCCAGCGCGTCCTTCGCCCCGATCGTCACGATTGCCTCGGACTCCGGGTCCAGCTCCACACCGTACCGGCTCTTGTATCTCTTCACGATCTCGAGGCGCAGGTTCGGAATCCCCCGCGATATCGAATACCGGTGGTTTCGAGGGTTCCTCGCGGCCTCGATCGTCTTGGAAACAACGGCTTTAGGTGTCGCCCCGTCTGGGTTTCCCATCCCGAGGTCGATCACGTCGTATTGCTTGGCGCGCAGCCGCGCCTTCATCTCGTTCACCACCGCGAACACGTACGGCGGCAACTTCTGGATCCGGTAGAATTCTTCCTTGCCTGCGGACATTCCCTCTATTCTAAGCTGCTCTTCCCCCCAAACTCTCCAACTCCCTCACGTACTCCATCACGTCCACCGCCGGTGCACTCCCGCACTCCTGCAGCCGCTCGATCAGCCGGATCATGAAGAAGATCAGTGCCTCCCCTGGTGTGCTCAGGCGCACCTCCTGCTGTGCCGGCAGTCTTGCCGGCAGATACACGAGAGCCTGAATCCTTCATCACTGTGGCCAGGCGGACCGGGCATCCCAAAACGGCCGGGAAACGGGCTTCTGACGTAGCAAAATCCCAAAGGGTTTTCGGCCTGGTACGTCACCTGCCGTTGAATTCGAAAACATCTTCGAGACGTACTCCGAATGTCTGCGCGATGCGGAAGGCCAGAAGTAGCGACGGGAGATACTTGTCTGCTTCCAGCGCCATAATGGTGTGACGCGTCACGCCCGCCTGCTTCGCCAACTGCTCCTGAGTCATTTCCCCATGTTCGAACCGTAGCCGCCGGATGTGATTCTTGATCGCTAAGGGCTCAGGCATTGGCACCCCTGTGATACATCACGATAACGATGAGGGCCTTAATTCCCCAGGTCACCAGCGATACCGCCCAGAAGATCTGGATGACCATCCAGAGACTCACAGATGTGTCCCATCTGTGGGTGAAGTCCACCGCCAGCGAGAGAACGAGAATCAAAGCGTAGAACACGCACATGGTCGCCACCAGCGCCTGCCTTTCGATCTGGCGGTCCCGCTCGTCATACGTGACTTCGCCACGGCGGCGTTTCGATGTCCGCAACCCAAGGAATCCCGCGAGGGCGAACACCGTCAGCGAGACCGAGTCAAATCTCACGAGCGAGATGAAGGCGAAATACGCGGCCAGCGTGATCGCAATGACGCCGAGCATGAACCAAGCCCGCTTCTCCTGATATGGCATTAGCTGCCTCCTTTGGGTAATCTGTACATTACTTTATGTATAGTATACATTACATAAAGAGGGCAGTCAAGCATTATTTCTCCATTGTTTGCTCATTTGAGCTCGAATCTGGTCAGATCAGGGTTTTGCGCAGACCCGACGAGGCTCGCTGCACTGTGGTCGTAACAAATCCTTACAAATTCTTCATCACTGGGCGCGGAACGCTGGCGTTCCCCCAAAACTCTCCAACCCCCTCCCGTACTCCATCAAGTCCGCCGCCGGCGCGCTCCCGCACTCCCGCAGCCGCTCGATCAGCCGGATCATGAAGAAGATCAGCGCCTCCCCTGGCGTGCTCAGGCGGGCCGCTCAAGTCTCCGGATAGTCGCTAACGGACAAAGTGGATTACTTCCGGTTTGCCGACGGCCCGGAAGTACTATAGGTCAAGGAGTAGGGAGCCGTGACCACGCGTCAACACAAGGTTCACACTCAACTCGGCCGAGCCGCAGTCCAGGTCTTTGCCGCCAATGATCGCATGAACCAGATTCTTATCGAACATCTTGACCCTACCGCCTGGAGAGCCAAACCGCCCGGCAAGGCCCGCACCATTGCGGCGATCTTCACGCACATGCACAATGTCCGCTCCAAGTGGGTCAGGCTTTCAGTTCCGCACCTGAAGGTTCCACGACAGCTCAACCGCGCGCACTGCACGCCGCAGCAGGCTCGTGCGGGATTGGCTGAGAGCGCCGCTCGCTGCGCGGAGATGCTCGCTGAAGCGCTCGGCGGTTGTGGGGGCCGCGTCGAGAAGTTTCGCAGAGACGGCTGGGCTCCGCCTTGGCCGGTTGGCCTGGAAATGCTGTGCTACATGCTTTCTCACGAAGCCCACCATCGCGGGCAGGTATGTATGCTCGCGCATCAGCTCGGATTCCCGTTGCCGAACGAGGTGGCGTACGGGATCTGGAATTGGGAAAAGCTGTGGAAAGAGTGCGAAGGAATCCGCTGAGCGGGACAGGCCTACTCTGTCCTGAGCGTTGTTCGCGAGCGGACAGAGCTGCCTGTCCCGTCTGCCACAGACTTAGTTCTGTCGCGGACTGTCCTTTTTCTCGCTGGTCGGAGGGACGATTCCTCTCACGCGCATATAGGTGGCCATGTTCCCGTAATGCTCATAGACATGCGCGAAGTTGCCTGAGAGTACAGTAAGCCTCGCGAAATCGAAATTCATGAGTTTCGTCATCTGGCTGCCCTTCGCATCTGTCATGGCGGCATACGTCTTGTTGCAGTAGGCAACAGCCTCCTTCAGCGCAGCGACAAGCTCCGCTTTGCTGCTCTTGCTCTTCTCGGCATCGCTGGCGGGCTTGGTTTCATCGGCAGCCAGTGAGCAAAAATAGTATTGGGAATCAGCGAGGTGGCCGACCAGTTGGCCGAAGGTCCGGACCTCCGGTGTCGGCTTGAACGGATAGCTCTCTTCAGGCATCTTCTCAGCCGCGGCGATTACCACGCCGCTCAGCATCGAGTAGATGCGTTTTTCGCTTTCAGAAATGGGATTATCGGGCGCTGCTGCCGGCGCTTGTGCGATTACTGCAACCGGAACAGCAACCAAAGTGGCGAACAGAAAACAGAGTCTCTTGGTCACGTGGCCCCCCTTCGAAATACCGTCACATCGTTTCCGAGGAATGCGCCGGAAAACAACCCTCGTGACGGATCTTTCCATCCTACGTTGTCGCGGCCGAAAAAGTTCCCGGAAACATCACCCGGGCCGCTCTGGAAACCCTTTTGTTCGACGTCCATTCGCGGCCCAAAACTCTCCAACCCCTCCCGTACTCCATCAAGTCGACCGCCGGCGCTCCCGCACTCCCGCAGCCGCCCGACCGTGGCGCACTTCGCCAGACCGGCCACGCCGGCACATTGTGGGACGGCTCCCCTGAGCCGCGCCGGGCCCCGGCCCGGCAATCGCGGGCGCTTCACATGGTCGGTTTCAGAAACCTGATTCCGTGTTCGCACGCAGTTACGGAGCGCGACCGAAGGGAGCGGACGCTACAGCGAACCGTGGCGCACGTCGCCAGACTTGCCGCGAGGACAGTCTAGTCCAGCCGTTCAATTAATTCGCACGCGCTCTCCAGCGCGGTGCTGCGGGCCAGCGCCTCCGCCCTCAGCCGGCAGTTC
>JAEHDI010000681.1 GCA_016880505.1 Bryobacterales bacterium
GGCGGCGACTGGTTTGCCGAAATCGACGGCGATGGCGGCGTCGTTGATCGGCGCGAAGCGAGCACCCCCGTAAATCACCGCCATTTGTCACGTCTGGCGCTCATTCGCTAGACTGCGGGCAGATGATCCGATTCCTCCGGCGAGGGCTCGTGCCGGCCCTGATCGTGTTCCATGTCGCCGCGCTCTCGCAAACGACGGAGCAACAGCGGCTCCGGGTTACCACGCGGCTTGTCGAAGTGAACGTTCTGGCCGAGTCGAAGAACGGCGAACCGGCAGCCGGGCTCACCCGCGGGGATTTCGTACTCTTCGATGAAGGACGGCCGCAGGAGATCGAGTTCTTCAGCGCGGAAAGGCTGAAGCCGCCTGCGCCTCCGAAGCCCCTGCCGCCGAACCTCTTTACGAACCGGCTCGAGTATCTCGCCGGGCCGGTAAATAGCGCCACGGTGATCCTGTTCGACGGCCTGAATACGCCCCTCACGGACCAGGCGTACGCCCGGCAGCAAATCATCAAGTTCTTGAAGGAGATCACGCCGGAGGATCGCGTCGCGTTGTACGTGATCGGCCGTGGCCCGCGTGTGCTCCAGGATTTCACAAGCGATTCCGCGGCGCTGCTCAAGGCGCTGGCGGATTACAAGTCAGCTCCGGTGGCGTCTCTGGAAGCGCCGCTTTACGACCCGGGTGTCAGCGGCGCGGACCACTTCGATACCTGGCTCGGGGAGCTCAGCTTCAACCTGTACAGCCACTTCGCCCGGGACCGCGCATACCGAACGGTGCGGGCGCTGATCGCCATCGCGCAGCACCTGGAGCGGTTGCCGGGCCGCAAAAACCTGATCTGGGTGTCGGGCAGTTTTCCGATCTGGATCGGCGACAATTCGGTGCCCTTGCCGAGGAAGGCGGAAGGGCGAGACCCAGTATGGCCGGAGATCGAGCGCGCCGCCCGGGCCTTCAACCGCTCGAACCTCGCGATCTATCCGGTGGACGCGCGCGGCCTGATGGCGCCCCAGGAATACCGCGCGGACCGTGCCGAGGCAGTCCGTGATTCCGTTGCCGCGGACCAGGCGATCTTCAGCACCATGCGGACGCTGGCGGAGCGGACGGGCGGACGGGCGTTCTATCAGAACAACGATCTGCGCGCCGCCATGCGAAAGGCAGCGGATGACGCGCGGCTCACGTACACCCTCGCGTACCGGCCCTCGCACGGACGCTGGGACGGGAAGTTCCGTGAGATCAAGGTCCAGGTGAAGAGGGAAGGGACCGAGTTGCGGTACCGCCGTGGATACTTCGCGCAGCCGGACGAGCCGGGCGAGTCGTGGTATCGCAAGGGCATTCTGGATGCGGCGATGTGGAGTCCAATGGAGGCGACGCGGCTCGGCCTTACGGTGCGTGTGAGCTCGGCGGGGGCGAACTCCCTGAGTCTCGCGGTGCAGGTCGACCCGAACGAACTGGCCTGCCGGCCGGACGGAGATCTCTGGGAGTGCGGAATGGACATCTGGCTGGTGCAACTGGACGGCAAGGAACTTCACATCAACACGGTCGCCCGCACCAGCACGATGCGCCTCGAACAGCCCACGTAC
>JAEHDI010000079.1 GCA_016880505.1 Bryobacterales bacterium
GAAGGCCATCACCGAATTTCGCCGCGCTTCGAATGATCTGAAGGCGACTTTCGATCGGGAAATGAACAGCCTGGAGCGGGAAGGTGAATCGCTGAGGGAGATCACCAGCAGTTACCAGAACGAAATCACGAGCAACTACAACTACGACTCTTCCTACAATTATGAGGACAGCTACTACGGCTCGTCCTCGAGCGATTCCACCGCATCAAACTCGTCCACTGTAAGCGCATCCGCAACTGAGGGCGCTGAATCGACGACTGGAGTTGCTTCGGATTCCGGCGAGGCCACAGCCTCCGCCACAGGGGAGCAGGAGACCCTGCAAGCGGATACCGGCGCCGCCGAATACGGCAATCCGGTGGAGGAGCCACATCCGGCGTCTTCGGCCGGTGATTCCTCCGCGCCTGAGTCCAAGGCAGTTACGACGTAGGGCAACCTCGAGAATTCATGGGCATCGACGAAGAACGCACGGGAGGCTTGCCTCCTGAAAGTCAGGACTCGTCCGCTGAGGGGAGCGTGTCTCCCGAGACGGATGGGCGCGCCGGCGAGTCCGGCTACGGTTACGGCGAGGAGTCTCACGTATATGACGACGCCTCGCCCGCCGTCACGAAGGTCGAGGAGAAACCGGCGCCACCGGCCGAAGCCGGCGGCGGTGGGAGTGGTAAGCCCCCCAAGTCAGGTTCCGACGGCGCCGACGATAACGACGACGAAGAGGGCATGCTCCGGATGTCCTTCATGGAGCATTTAGAGGAACTGCGGCGGCGTCTTCTTTTCAGCCTTGGCGGCGTCGGCGTCGCGTTCGTTCTTTGCCTGGTCTTCGCCAACCAGCTTTGGTTGATCGTCAGTCAGCCGGCGGTGGACGCCCTGCGCCGGATCGGGGCCGAACCGAACCTCGCGCAGATCACACCCATGGACGCGTTTACAACCATCTGGGTGAAGGTGCCAATGCTCGCGGCAGTGTTCCTGGCCTCGCCGTGGGTGCTCTACCAGGTCTGGGCCTTCATCGCTCCTGGGCTCTACAAGCGCGAGCGCCGCTGGGCGGGACCCTTCGTCATCTGCACGGCGGGGCTTTTCATCCTCGGCGGATTATTCGCCTACTTCGTCGCCTTTCGATTCGGGCTGGAGTTCCTGCTCAGCATCGGCCGGGACATCAACGTGAAGCCGGTTGTATCACTGACCGAGTACTTCGACCTGTTCGTCAACGTCACACTCGGTATCGGCCTGGTCTTCGAGCTTCCGGTCCTGCTGTTCTTCCTCACGCTGTTGAGGATCGTCAACCCGTTTTTCCTGCTTCGGAACACGCGATACGCAATCCTGCTCATCGTCATTCTCGCCGCGGTCATCACTCCAACGCCGGATGTCTTCAATCTGATGCTGTTCTCGGTGCCCATGTGCCTCCTGTACTTCGTCGGCATCTTCGCCAGCTACCTACTGGTGTTGCACCGTGAGAAGCGCCGTTTCCCGTGGGGAGTGACGCTGCTCGTGCTCTTCGCCATATTGCTTCTCGCGGCGGGCGCTGTCTACCTCGCGGTGGCGAAATACGGCTTCCACATCGTACCAAACTGGCCATTCCTGATCCGCTGAGACCGCGGGCCTGCTGGATTCGGCGGAGTCGTTGTTATACGATATCTGCGATACCGGCGCAGATGCCGCTCGAGTCGCGGACATGGACCTATACAAAGCCATTCGTGAGCTTTACGAGGAGAAGAAGCGGCTTGAGGAGGCGATCGCCTCGCTTGAGGAACTGCTGGAGGCGAAGGCCGTCACTGGGAATTTGAACCTGAATGGTCTCAGAAAACGCCGCGGGCGCAAGAGCATGAGCGCGGAAGAACGGCGCATTGTGTCGGACCGGATGAAGAAGTACTGGGCACAACGTCGCGCCAAGGGCGGCAAGTCCGCCTGACCCCTCGGCACACAGATTCCTTAGGACGTCTCCTTCTTGAAGTACCACAGCCAGAAATACTGTTCGCCCGCACCGTGCCGGTAACGCGGATCGAAACCGCAGCGCAGGGCCATTTCCACCGCATCCTGGTCAGAGATGGGTACTCCAAGCCAGGTGTCTTCGGGCGACGTCTTCAGTGCAATGTTCCCTTGGACCTGAAACTTGAACAGTGCGCCCGGCCGCAGCAATCGGTGCACTTCGCGAATATAATTTTCGATGATTTCCCTGCTCGGAATGTGTTGGAAAACAATGCTCGAGAATGCGAAGTCAAACGGAAGGTCGGGTAGAACAGACAGGTCCATCCCGTTGTTCTTGTGAATGTGAACCTTCGGGCGATCCTTGAGCGCGCACCGGGCCAGGTCTACCATCTCGCTGCTGACGTCCACACCGTGAACTTCCCCGAAAACCTCCGAGAGGGCGTGCGTGACACGTCCTGCGCCGCAGCCGATTTCCAGCACGCGCATCTGTGCGGGATCCTTGCCCTGACAGATGTTGATCATATCCGTGAGGATTTCCTCGGCCACAGTGCGCCTTCCGGAGTCGAAGAACTCCTCATCGGTCCAGTCCTTGCGGCCCGTGGCGACATAGTAGCGCGCGTTCTCGCGCGCCCGTTTGTCCCAGTCCCGCTCCATCTTCCGGAGCTGGTCATCGAGGCTGATCGGCTTCATCTGGAGCTATTTTAGCGTGTCCTGCCGGGCTCCCGGCAGGTGTGCTATATTGATAAACACCGGTCGATTCGTGGGCGGCTAGCTCAGTTGGGAGAGCACGGCGTTCGCAACGCCGGGGTCGTGGGTTCGAATCCCATGCCGTCCACCAACCTTTCGCGGCTCTACGCCATTAATGGGCTCTACGCCATTAATGGGGGCAGGCCCAGTCTCTGACGTTCTCAAGAACACATTACCTTAACTCTCAACCGGTAGTTCTGGAAGTTGCGGAAGCCGTATGCTTGTCGCTGGAGAACCTCCATCTTGGTATGGAAGCCTTCGGTGATGCCGTTGTTGCGGGTGAAGCGCCACATGGTGACGATCTCTTTCGACCAGGAGTGTAGGGTTTCGCCGAGTTGAACCAGTTGCGGCAGGCCGGCCTGCCGCAACTGGTAAACGGCGCGCAGGAACCGGGGTATGAGCTTCTGGCACTGCTTGCGGGTGCGGTGCTTCTTCAGCAGTAAATAGCACAGGCGCTGCTTAAAGCGGTAGATCAGCTTGAGCACCGGATGCGGGGCGAGGTACGCCGCGAGCCTGGCCTGCTGTTCGGGGCTGAGGTTGTGGCGGTGGCGGCGCATTAACGACCGCAGGCCGCGATGCTTGGAACCCCGGGGGTCGAGTTCGCGCCAGCAGGCCAGGAAGTGGTGGTTGATGAGCCGGATGACGTGGAAGCGATCGGCGACGATGCGCGCGTTGGGGAAGTGTTTGCGCACCAGGGCGCGATACACGGGGGCCAGGTCCGATAGCCTCACCCCTCCCTGTTGACATTCTGGTCAAGAGCCCGAAATCTGATCCTGCCGGCGTGCGCTCCACTTCGCGTAGTGCTTGCGGACGATGTTCGGGGAGTTCCCTAGAATATCCGCCGCCTGCTCGATCGAGCCGCCGACTTCCAAGACCTCCGTGGCCAGGGTGCGGCGAAACCTGTGACCATGAGCGCCAGACACGCCGGATGCTCGGAAGACGGTGTCCCCTCCGAGCCTCCGAAAGGGCGTTCTCGAGTCAGCGCGCTGGCCCCACTCCCTCCGCGACGCCCCCGTGCGACGCCGTCGTCCAGATACTGCCCGCCAACTCCGTCATGTTGAACACGAGCTTGTCGCGGGAAATGGAGATGTCCAGCGTGGATACTTCGGTGTTGGCCAGCGATCGCCGCGAGCCGTGCGCGTGGTACACCGCCCGCGGCTCGCCCCGCGGCTGTTTTGTGACCGGGTCGAGATCCTGAGCCCATATGCACAAATAGCCGTCGCGGTCCGAAACAAAATACAGCAGGTTCCCGTCGAGGCTCCAGCGCGGTTTGTCGTCCCAGTGCCCGGCCCCGATCGTGATCCACGCGCTTTCAGCCACCGGCCCGTTGCCTCGCGCCGGGATGATGTGGACCCGGCACGTGTCCCGCTCCCTTTCGGTTGCGAAGCAGGCCCAGCGCCCGTCGGGAGACAGTCCGGGCTGCCAAATGTTGTAACGGGCGTCGTGTACCAGCGCGGTCCGCCCTCCGGATGCTCGCTCCTGAAGGTACAGCCCGTGAACAGCTGGGTCCGTATGGAGGATCCAGGCTCCGTCCCGCGACAGTACCGGATCGCGGCACCCTTTGCAGAGTAACTCGGGAATGACTTCACCTTGCTGCAGAAAGTAACCAAGGCAATCCCTTGGATCGCAGAAATAGTAAGTCACGCCGGAGCCGTCCCAGGTGATCAATGGGCTCCACTCCCCCGCCGGTGTGGAAGTTAGGGCCGTGTCTTTTCCTCTGGTGCGGTCTAACAGCCAGACGTCCAGGCTCCCAAAACGGCTCGCCCGGTACGCCACCTTGTCGCCGCGCTCCGTCACCGAGGGCATTTCATGCGGCGAAGAGCGCTCGGTTAGCCGAACAGCGTCGCCCGTGAGCACGCCCCGGTTCGGTTCGAGCGGCGCGCTGTAAATGTCGGTGCTCGGCCGCAAGCTGGCGAACGCCAACACGCCGGCGGCCACGGAAGGCGACGTGTCCACCCCCGCGCCCGAGGTGATCCTCCGGGCCTCGCCCGTGACCTTCCACGACCCCTCCGAGACTTGGATGGACCATAGGTTCGTACTGTCGCCGAGCCGCGCTGAAAACAGCAGAACGTTGCCGGGTAACCACTGCCAGACTACTTGCTGCTGCCATGGCTCGAATCCGCGCTCCCGCAGATAGTCGTACAACCCGGTCCGCATTGCCGGGCCGCCCGTGGCCGGAACCACCCACGCGTCGTATTGCTGCTCACGGAAGTCCCGCATCAGAACGTGCTTGCCGTCCGGAGACCAAACAGGATAGGCCCCTTGGTCCGATTCCGGGAGCAGATCGCGCGGTGTCCCACCGCGGGGTGGAACCACTTGCACACGGCCGCGCGTTCCGCGCCCCACCCAGTAGGCGATTTCAGATCCGTCCGGAGAGAACCGCGGATTGCGGCCTCCCTTCACCACCAGCCGGGCCTCCCCGCCCAGAGCCGGAATGACGTAGATCCCGCCTCCGTCGCGATCGGACCGGAAGGCGATTGTGTTTCCGTCGGGCGAGAACATTGGTTCGCGTTCGACTCCGGGATCCTGCGTCAGCCGAATCGGCGCGCCGCCGGCCCGTTGCTGTACCCAGATGTCCAGGTCGCCGTCTCCCGCGCGATCGGACGCGTACGCCACCAGCTTGCCGTCCGACGACAACGTCGGATCGATCGACAGGCCGGCGTCGCCCGTGAGCAGCGTAAGCGGTGCAGGTTGCGGCGCTTCTCCCGGCCGCCACCCCCACCAGATTGCGGCAATCACTGCCACCCCAATAGGCACGGTGACCAGCCACAGCCAGCGGCTTGTCGCCGAACGCTCGATCTTGACTCCAGCCCTCACTGGCCGGCCTGCTTCGAGGTCATCAGCGATGTCCTCCAGGGCAAACTTCAGATACGAAGTGCTCTGGAATCGCTTCTCCGGCTGCTTGCGCAGGCAGCGCTCAATGATCCGCTCCAGCTCCGGTGGTATGCCTTCCACCACCTCGCTCGGCAGTTTCGGATTCTCGTGAAGCAGCGCCGCCAGCGTTGCCGCAGTGGAATCGGCTTCAAAAGCTCGACGACCCGTCACCATCTCGTACAGCAGCGTTCCAAAACTGAAGATGTCTGACCGGAAGTCCAGTGGCTTGCCCTCGGCTTGCTCCGGCGACATGTAGGCGATGGTCCCGAGGATGGTCCCTTCCTCCGTCTGCGGCCCCATTGTCCGGGTGTCGCTCGCCTCGCTGCTCTCCGCTGTTTCGGTCTGCTTCGCGAGCCCGAAATCCAGCACCTTCACCTGCCCCGGGTCATTCACCATCACGTTGCCCGGCTTCAAGTCACGGTGCACGATGCCGGCTCCGTGGGCGGCCGCCAACGCATCGGCGATCTGCACGGCGCACTTGAGTACATCGGTCAGCGGCATCCCGTGCCAGGGAATCAGCTGGTCCAGCCTCTTGCCGGCGACATACTCCATGGCGATGTAGTCGATATCGTCGGCTTGGTCAATGTCGTAGACGTGGATGATATTGGGATGACTGAGTGCGGAGGCGGCTTTCGCCTCCTGTACGAACCGGCGCTTGCGCTCGGGATCGACGACCTTCTCCGGTGGCAAGATCTTCACAGCGACGAAACGGTCGAGGTGGATGTCCCGAGCCTTATAAACCACACCCATCCCGCCCTCGCCCAGCTTCTCGAGGATCTGGTAGTGCGAGATGGTGCGGCCGATCATGGCCCGCCCTCCTTTCGGACAACATGAGGTATCAATCTGGATCTTCTTTGGTGCCGTCCGGTTAGCCGGAGTATATCACCACCATGCTGTTTCTTGACGTGCGGACGTGGCCCTTTTTTCCTCAATAATGCTCCTGTCTAACCCTGACAGGGGTATCCAGGCAGGCCTAAGATTGCCTCTCTGCTGATCAAAACGTTTCCTTCCAAGGATGTTTTGTCAGTCAGACACTACAGCCTGCCCCCATTAATGATCAAGAGCCACAACCTTTTTGAGCGCGGCTCAAGCACCTGACGGATCCGGGAAATCGCTACAGCCGGCAATCTGGTGCGCTACCCTGTTTGGCTTGAAGGGGAGGAGTCCGAGTGGGGTGACAGTATGAAACTCGGGAAAACGAGTGCTTTCGCCGCGGTGATCATTGCACTACTAACGCACTGCCGATGCCAAACGCGGCGGGCACTTCTCCGATCGGCTGCTTCAAGATGACCTGGCCGGCTCCCTCCGGAACCCGGTTTGTCATCGACGACACTACCAACAGTCCCCTGTCGAAGTTCGGCGGTTTCCTGCAGATTCCCTGCGGCAACTCGCTCCCGACACGCGACGACACGCTTCGGCTGTTCGTGGACGGCAAACTGGCCGCGTCGAAGAGTGTCAGCTACGCCCTGTCGAAGCGATAAGGGCGGGTCCAAGCATGGTTCCCTTCTCACGGCCCGCAGTCCCTCCGGTGCTATCCTGATCGCAGAGTTGCAGGCGCCCTACGGGGCGCGAAAGCCACAGAGGGGGGAAAAGAACCATGCCTGTCAAACCGATTCCTGAGGGGTATCACAGCGTGACGCCGTATCTAGTGGTTCCGCGCGCCGGCCGATTGATCGAGTTCCTTAAGGAAGCCTTTAAGGCGGAGGAGGTCGAACGCATGTCTCAGCCGGATGGCACGGTGATGCACGCAGAGGTCCGAATCGGCGATTCCATCATCATGATGGGGGAGTCGAGTGACAAGTTTCCTGCCATGCCGGCTGCGATCTATCTTTACGTTCCCGACGTCGATGCCGTCTACAAACGGGCTCTCGCCGCGGGGGCGGCCTCCACGATGGAACCGGCGAATCAGTTCTACGGCGATCGCAATGCGGGCGTGAAAGATCCGAGCGGCAATCTCTGGTGGATTGCCACGCACGTCGAGGACGTACCGCGCGAGGAGATGGCCAAGCGGGCCGCGGCTGCGAAGAAATAGCGCGAAAAGGTCGAGCTCCAAGCTGGATCTGTCTTGACCGCCGCGCTGAGAGGGGGATACACTTTCAGTCCAAGGCGGCGGAGGCCGGATCATGACGGATGACCAGCGGAACTCGAGTGCATTGCGCCGGGAGCATCGTACGATTACGCGGCGCTCTTTTGTCGGCGAGAGCGTCGCTCTCGCAGGAGGCTTGGGTGCGGCAGCGAGCCTTGCAGCCGCGCGGACGGAGACGCCGCGCGGCAAGATCCTCAACCATAACTCTCAGATGGAGTACCGGCGGCTCGGCAAAACCGGGTTAATGATCTCGGCAGTCTGCCTCGGCGGTCACTGGAAGCGGGTGGCGGTGGCGCTGAACCGGCCCTTCACCGGAAGCGGCGCGAGCAAAGAGGATTTCGACAACATCAAGGCCTCCGACTTCCTCAAGAACCGCCATGACGTGATCAGCCGCTGCATAGACGCAGGGATCAACTACGTGGACGCCTGTTCCCCGATGGAGATCCTTGCATACGCCAAGGTGTTGAAGGGTCGCCGAGACAAGTTCTACTTCGGCTATTCGTGGCACCTGCGGGAGCCTCGTTTCCTCGAGTGGCGCACCTCCAAGAAGCTGATCGAGGGCCTCGACGCCGGCCTGAAGGAAGCGGGACTCGAATACGTCGACGTGTGGAGGATCTCGCTCCCCCAAGAGAGAGTCGCGGACCTCGGCGAGTTGTTGCGCGTGGAAGAGGCGACAGTCGAGGGCCTGGAGAAGGCGAAGCAGCAGGGGAAGGCGCGTTTTACCGGCGTCTCAACTCACAACCGGGTCTGGTTGAAGTCTGTCATCGAAGAGTACCCGAAGCAGATGGAGGTGGTGTTGTTCCCCTACACCGCCGACTCGAAGCAGTTACCGGACGACAGCGTGTTCGAAGCGATTCAACAGCACGACGTTGGCGTGTTCGGTATCAAGCCGTTTGCGGACAACGCACTGTTCCGGGGCGACGGCTCGCCGAACAGCCCACACGCCGAGGAGGACAGCCGGCGGGCGCGGCTCGCGCTGCGCTACATCCTCTCGAACCCGGCGATCACCGCGCCGATCCCGGGCCTTGTCACCCTTGCGCAAGTCGACAACGTCGTGAAGGCGATTGCCGAGCGCCGGGCGCACGATCTGAGCGCACCGGCGAAGGGCACCCGCAGGATCAGTGAAAGTATCGAGCGCCAAGCGGCGGCGCGGGAGATGTGGGCGAATCTCTCACCGGATCACCGCTGGCTGAAGAACTGGGAGTACGTTTAGGGATTCCCGATGAGCATAATCACACGCCGTTCCTTCTTTCAAGGCGCCGCGCTGGCCGCTTCGGCCGCGCGCGTAGTCGGCGCCAATGACAGGATCCAGATCGGGATTGTGGGCCTTGGGGGCCGGGGCAACGCCCACTTACGCAACTTCATCAAGATCCCGGAATCGCAAGTTGTCGCGCTGTGCGACGTCAACCAGGCCGCCCGTGAACGAGCGCAGGCGCGGTTGATGAACGAGACGTCCGCGAAAGGCAAGGAATACGCGGATATGCGTGACATGTTCGCCGACAAGAGCGTGGACGCCGTTTCGACCGCAACTCCGAACCACTGGCACGCTTTGACGACGATCTGGGCTTGTGAGGCGGGCAAGGACGTTTACGTCGAGAAACCCGCCAGCCACAACATTTACGAAGGCTGGCGCATGGTCGAGGTGGCGCGGCGGACAAAGCGAATGGTCCAGGTTGGCTCCCAAAGCCGGAGCACGCCACACAAGATCCGGGCGATGCAACTTCTCCGCGACGGCGCCATCGGCAAGGTCTACATGGCCAAGGGCCTCTGTTTCAAGCGGCGGAAGTCGATCGGCAGAACGCCAGCGGAGCCTGTGCCAGCCGGCCTCGACTGGGACAAGTTCCTCGGCCCGGCCCCGATGAGGCCCTATACGAAGAATCGATTCGCCTACAACTGGCATTGGTTTTGGGACACGGGGAACGGCGACATCGGCAACCAGGGAGTTCACGAGATGGACCTGTGCCGGTGGGGAGTGGGCGAGGCAGGAATGCCGCGCTCCGTTGTTTCGAAGGGCGGGAAGTACGTCTACGATGACGACCAGGAAACGCCGAACACACAGCTTGCAACGTTCGATTACGGCGACATGGAGATCGTCTTCGAAGTGCGGGGACTGTTGACCGGTCCGGAAGCGGGGCTGCCGGTTCGCCCGGGCAACACGGTCGGCAACATCTACTACGGAAGCGACGGCTGGATGTGGGTCGGAGGGGGCGAATTCGTTGTGTACAAGGGCGAGTCGAACGAAAAGGTGATGGAGGAGAAGTCAGCGAGCGAAGACGGCTCGGTCCTCCACATGAAGAGCTTCCTCGACGCCTGCCGCAGCCGCAACCACAAGGACCTCACTGCCGACATTGAGGTGGGCGTTATGTCCGCGGCGCTATGCCACCTCGCAAACGTGAGCTACCGAGTCGGCCGCACGCTTCGGTGGAACGAGGCGGCCCGGAAGTTCGTGAACGATCCCGAGGCGGACAAGCTGATCAGCCGAGAGTACCGCAAGCCATTCGTGGTTTGAGGTTGCGGGACAGGCAGCTCTGTCCGCTCGCTTCGCTCAGCACAGAGTAGGCCCGTCCCCCTCGGTACACTGCGCGTGCGCCAAGCTCCGACCAATGGTCGCAGAGAGGATCAGTACGCCTCCGAGGATGGCGAGGGCGGCGGGCCGTTCACCGTGCACGAGCCACGCCCAGACCGGGTTCATCGCAGGTTCGGCCAGCAGCAGCAGCGACGCTTCGAGTGCGGGAGTGCGGCGCATGGCCCTCGTCAGGAAGATGTAGGCGAGTCCGATCTGGAACACGCCGAGGTAGAGGATCACGGCCCAGTCGGCCATGCTCGGAGCGCTCAGCGGAAGCGCTTTCGGGAGGCAGATCAGGCACGCGATCAGGTTGCCGACGACTACAGTGGCCATTCCCGATTCGCGCCCGGAACTCGAGGTTTCGATCCACCTTAGGCCGCTGATAGTGAGCGCCCAGCAGACGCCGGCGAGCGCGGCGATGATGTTCCCGCGAAACGGATCTGGCGCGGTGCGCTGGACGTCCTGGCCGCCGACGAAGAACAGGCTCATACCAGCGGCGATCACCACCATCAACACGAGGTCGGAACGCCGCACCGGCTCGCGCAGCAGCCAAGGACCTAGCAGCAGCATGTAGAGCGGGGCGGTGTCCTGGAGGAAGATGGCGTTCGCTGAGGTGGTCAGCTTGTTGGCGAGCACAAACAGCACTAGCGTGCCGGAATAGCCGAGGGCCACAAGCAGAGTGCGCCGGCTCCAGTTTCGGCGCGCTGCCGGGACGAGCAGGAAGAGGGCTACGGCCGCTACGAGCGAGCGAAAGCCGGCCACCTGCCAGCCGCTGAAGCTGGTGGCTTTGATGGCGGCGCCGCCCGTGGAAAACAGGAACGCCGCCGCAAGCAATTGGAGACGGCTCGCCGCCGTAGTCTGAGTTTGGGGCACGATATACTTGAGCCTGTCATGATAGCAAGGCGAGTAATCCTATTCGTTTTACTGCTGTTTCCTTCGAGTTTTATTGTGGGCGCAAGCATTCCGGCCAACCTGCCCCGGCTGGAACACGGATTGAACTACAAGACTCCGGCGACGGTCTGGGACGAAGCCTTACCGCTTGGCAACGGCATGATCGGCGCTCTCGTGTGGGGCGACGGCAAGCCGCTCAAGATCTCGCTTGACCGGGCGGACCTGTGGGACCTTCGGCTGGTGCCGGAGTTCTACTCGGATGAGTACAAGTTCCGCATCATGCGGCAGTGGCACCTCGAGGGCCGAGTCAAGGACCAAGAGCGTGTCTATGAAGAACCGTACCGCCGCCCCGCTCCGACGAAAATCCCGGCAGGGCGTATCGAGCTTACGCTCGGTGGCGCGGGCAAGTTTCGCGAGACCGCCCTTTCGCTTGCGGATGCGCTCGCAAGCTTCGCGCTGGATGACGGATCCACCGCGAGGGTGATGGTGCACGCTGTCCAACCGGTGGGCATGATCACGGTGCAGGGTCCGGCGGCCGTGTCACCGCGGCTGGTCGCACCGGGTTTCGCGGGAAAGGTTGTAGAGGCAGCGCAGGGTGGGATCGGAGCCGGGGACTTGGCGCAACTCGGATATCCGGCGCCGAAAGAATCCTCCGGCCACGACTTCCAGGCGTTCCTACAACAGGGCGCGGAGGGCTTCCAATTCGCAGTCTATCTTGGCTGGAGAAAAACCGGAAGCGGCTGGGCCGCCGCCTGGTCGGTGGCGTCGAGTTTCGAAGGCAGCGACCCGCTTGCCCTGGCGAAGCAGCGGGTGGAACAGGCGCTCGCAGCGGGCTTCGAACCGATGATGAAGACACACCGCCAATGGTGGGAGAGCTTCTGGAAGAAAGGAACGGTTCTCCTGCCGAATCCAATTGTGGAGCGGCAGTGGTTCCTTGACACGTACAAGTTCGGCGCGGCGGCACGCCGGGGTGCTCCGCCGATCACGTTGCAGGCGGTGTGGACCGCGGATGACGGCAAGCTCCCACCGTGGAAGGGAGACTATCATCACGACCTCAACACGGAACTTAGTTACTGGCCCTGTTACAGCGGTAACCGGCTTGAGGAGGGACTCAGTTACCTCGACTATCTGTGGAACACGAGGAAGGCGGGATTCGACTGGACGAAACGATTTTTCGAATTGCCCGGCCTGAACGTCCCAATGACGGCGGACCTCAACGGCAATCAGATCGGCGGCTGGCGGCAGTACACGCACTCAGCCACGACGGCGGCGTGGCTGGCGCAGCACTTCTACCTGCACTGGAAGTACAGTGCGGATCGCGAGTTCCTCAAAGAGCGCGCCTATCCTTACCTCCATGATTCCGCCATCTTCCTGGAGGCATTCACAGCGGAGAAAGGTCCAGACGGGAAGAGGACCTTCCCCCTCAGCGCATCGCCGGAGATCAACGATAACCGGCCGACCGCCTGGTTTCCCACGGTCACAAACTATGACCTGGCGCTGACCCGGTTCCTGTTTGCCGCCACTGCGGAGCTAGCCGAGGAACTCGGACGCTGGGATGACGGCAAGCGCTGGAGGAAAGCTCTCAGCGAGCTGCCGGAATACAGCCTCGGCGACGACGGCCGGCTGCTGGTGGCGAAGGACAACCCCCTACGGCAGTCGCACCGCCACTTTTCGCACCTGATGGCGATCCACCCGCTGGGGTTGATCGATCCCATGGACGGGGACGAGGCGGTCCGGACGATCCGCGCATCGCTCAGCGAGCTCAAGCAGCTCGGGACCGACTGGTGGTGCGGCTACAGTTTCTCGTGGCTGGCGAACCTCGCCGCGCGGGCGCGGGACGGCGAGGAGGCCGAAAAGGCGCTCGAACTTTTCTCGACTGCATTCACTCTGCGCAACAGCTTTCATTGCAACGGCGACCAAACCGGCAAAGGTTACTCGAAGTTCACGTACCGGCCGTTCACACTGGAGGGTAACTTCGCGGCGGGAGCGGGGATTCAGGAGATGCTGCTTCAGAGCCAGCGCGACAAGATTGAGGTCTTCCCGGCGGTTCCCGCTTCCTGGAAGAGCGTCTCCTTCACCACGCTGCGGGCACAGGGGGCTTTCCTTGTTTCGGCCGAGCGAAAGGCGGGGAAGACGACACGCGTGGAGATTACGTCTGAAAAGGGCGGCGAAGCGGTATTAGTCTCCCCATTCAGCGGAAAGGAAGTCCACCTCCGCATGAAGGCGGGCGAGACAAAAGTTCTGACGGCGGACCCCCCGGCCGCGGCAGCCCGGCAATCCACGGTTGAGAACGTACTCGACGGCTGGTTCCGGTGGAGGTCGAGCGAGCCGCTGGTATCCCCCGCGGATGGCGACGGCGACCACTATTACTCGGTCAAGGACCCGACCGTCGTCCGCCACGACGGGCGCTGGCACATCTTCTGCACGGTGCGCGGGAAGAAGCGGTCCCACCAGATCGAACACATCTCGTTTGCCGAGTGGCGCGACACGGACAAGGCGTCGCGGCGGATGTTGAAGCTCAGCGGCGGCTATTTCTGTGCGCCGCAGGTGTTCTACTTCCGGCCGCATAAGAAGTGGTATCTGGTCTACCAGGTAATCGACAAGTCTCGAAAGCCGGCGCTGCAGCCTGCGTGGTCAGCCGGCGCCGACGTCTCGAACCCGGACGCCTGGACGCCCCCGGCGCTGCTGTTTGACAAGGAACCGGATGGGGTCAAAAGCTGGATCGATTTCTGGATCATCTGCGACGAGCGGCACGCATACCTGTTCTTCACCGGCATGGACGGTAC
>JAEHDI010000080.1 GCA_016880505.1 Bryobacterales bacterium
CGCCGAAAGCCGCGGCATCATCGTCACGGATGTCATCGACCTCTCCGGTGAGGGCGTGCTAGCTGAGGAGGCCGTCGCAAGGGACCTTCGCGTGGCGGTCAATGCCGAGACTCCGGCCGGCTCCGCGGTGAACGTGGAGATTCGCACAGGCGGTACGTATTTCCAGGAGCCCAAAACCTGGGACGACTGGCGTGTTGCAAGCGGCGCGGTCGATCCGAAAGGCCGTTACGCGCAGGTCCGTCTGATTCTCACAACGCCGGATCCGCAGTCGGTCCCCACCGTCAGAAGCTTGACGCTCTCCCGTCGGCTTCAAGCCGTCGCGCGGAAGCAGAAGGTCGTAGTGGTCTCGGAGAACGTTCAAAAGATCGTCCGGTCACCCGTCTCCTTTAGCTACGAGCGACCCACGCAGCCGGATCTGGTTTGGCTCCGGAAGGCATTCCGCCTGGACGATGTGATCGCCGGTGAGAAGACGGAGTTCGGAAAACTGCGCGCCCTGATGCACTGGGTGGCGACCCGCCCGAACAAGCGTCCGGGCCCGTGGGAGGCGAAGAACGAGCCCTATCCTTGGCACGTCCGGCGCGTCATGACCGGCGATGCCCCTGGCGCCATCTACGGGCATTGCATGAGCTACTGCGAGGTGATGATCACCGCCGCTTCGGCGCTCGGTTGGCACGGGAGGCATTGGGCCATCCACGGTGTCCGCGATACCAGTCACGAGGTGCCCGAGTTCTGGATCGACGAGCTCGGCAAGTGGGTTTTCTTCGATCCATCGCTCGACACGTACTACGCCGATCCGGAAACGCGGGAGCCCCTGAACCTGCTCGAGATGCACGAACTCTACCTGAAAACGGTCCTCCGCCCCGGCGAGGTCCAGAAGATGGGGCGAACCCACAACGAAGACCGGTTGAAGCTTCTCCGGGGCAGGCATCCCGTTCTCTGCATTACCGGCGACTACGCTTACGGGAAACCCACAAAGTGGGACTGGCAATGGGACCACGGCTACATGAGCGCCGGCTGGATGCAGTTGACCCCGAGGAACGACTGGCATTCCCGCCCCGAGGCTGCCTTTCGCTGGTTTGGTCAGGGACCCGAGGGGTATGACGGCTTCCCGCTCTACCTGGACGCGCAGACCCCGCTGCCGTCCAAAGACGCTTCCCGCTGGTACACACGCAAACGCGACCTTTGGTGGACGCTGAACCAGGCCTCATTCCGCCTGGTTCGCACGGGAGAAAAGACCATCCTTGTTGAGTGCGGCAACAGCCAGCCGTTCTTCCGGCGCTATCTCGCCCGCATCGGAGACACCGTCTGGAAGCCCGTGGACGCACGCTTCACCTGGGACCTCGTACCGGGGGATAACCGGATTGAGGTCGTCCCCGAAGACGACTCTGGAAGGCGAGGAATCGTAAGCAGCACCGTGGCGAGGCTTGAGCGTTAGGCTAGAGATGAATCCCCCCAGTGTAGATCCTACGGCTAAGGGCATCTTCTTCTCTGGCCGCTTTTCTTACCTGCAGCTAATTGTATTTGTTCCGTAGACCACAATTAATCTACCTTCTGTGCTAGCGGCCACCGACCGCCAGTGTTATACTCATACATGCAACACCGGCGTTAGCTCGGGCGACTTTTCCTAGTCGGTTGAGGGGTGTTCTTCTGAGCGCTCGACAAACCCGAACTCATTGGCCGTGACCTTTTGGGCTGTCTTTTGTTGAACGACGACGCGTTGAATTGACGTCATTTCCGCGATCGTTGTTTTTTTGCGTCGCGCCGGTGTCAGTATTGGGGACAATCCGCGCGTGCCCGGCCGCATGGCCGGGCTGGCTGAATCGAAGGACTCGGCTTCGATCATAGCCAGATGCCGTGACACTCCGAATGGACAACTGGGAGAATCCTTTGAAACTGGTATTGAGCCTGCTGGGCACAATAGCCTTTGCGACCGCCTGTCTCGCGGAAGACAACCCGGGAAAGGCGATCTTCGAGAAGACCTGCAAGACATGCCACGGACCCGATGGCAAGGGAGATGCTGCGGCGGACAAGTTCTATCAGGTCCGAATTCCTCGTCTGAACTCAGCCTATGTTCAGCAGAAGTCCGACGAGGAATTGAAAGAGATCATCACGAAGGGCCGGCGCAAGATGAAACCGGTACAGCCGGGCCGACCGGTGGCAGAACATAATCTGAAATCGGAGTGGACGGACAGCGTCATCAGCTACGTCCGCACGCTGAAAAAAAAGTAGGACGTCGAACAAGCGGCAACTGGTTCTCGAAGGCCAGTTGCCGCTTGTTGTTATCGCCGGCACAACCGGACGGAATGGTCGTTGGCTGTCTCTGTGCCCGCATTTCACTCACTCTCCGGGGCGGTCCACCACATCCCCACGCAATTCCAGCCGTGCGCCGAGCATCTCCGGCTGGATCTGTAGTGCTTCGTCGAGCAACCGGCGGGCCTCCGCCTGGTCGCCCTTGTGCTTCAGCACCAACGCCAGGAGATAGCGTGAACCCGCGCGTCGCGCGGCTCGCCCGCTGTCGAGCTGGCTTCTGGCAAAGCCTTCCATCTCCCCGAGTATCCTGGACGCTTCGGCTTTCTTCCCGAGTCTGTTGAGGGCCAGAGCCATGTGCACGTTCTCTGCGTTCCAACTGTCCCAGTCTCCCGATAGGTGCTCATATCCGGAAGCCGCTTTTTCGTACGCCGCCCGTGCTTCGTCCCGCCGCCCGAGCGCCTCGAGGGTCCGTCCGATGTAGTAGTGCGCTCGTGGAGTCGACTGGGAGCCGAAATCGTCTACACCGAGCGCCACTGGCGGCGCAAGAGCCGCCTCGAACTGTCTCAATGCCTCGTCGTACCTGCCCTCACGGAAAGCCGCTGTGCCCATGCCGTATTTGAGGAACCGCCACTTGTCCCGCAATCCATACGTCCGGTGCCGCGGGCCGAACTTCCGCCCGGTCGCCAGCTTCTCGGCCTCCGAGTAGCGCCCCTTGGCGAGATTCGCGAGCAACAGCCCCTCCGCCAGATCGTCGTCCTCGGGCGACCGCGACAGAGCCCGCTCGAGCAGCGCCCGTTGCTCGTCGAAACGCCCGCTCTTCGCGTAAATTGCGCTCAGGTCGTTGAGAGTCCGGACATGCCCGGGGTCGATGGCGATCGCTTTCTCAAGCTGCGCCGCTGCCTTCTCCACGCCGCGTCCCTGCTCCTCGTACGCCAGCCCCAGCGCCCGCCGCGTGCGAAAGTCCGATGGGCTGATCCCGGCTGCTGTCTCCCACTGTCTGATCGCTTCGTCGGCCCTTCCCTGGTGGTAGAACAGGCAAGCCAGGTAAAACCGCGCCACCGCATCGTTCGGATCCCGTTCAGCCGCCTCCCGCAGCACTGCCTCTGTTTCTTCCCGGTAGGGGAACCGGTCAATGTTCGCCGCGGCCGCTTGCGCCTTCTTCAGATACTCCGCCGAAGCAGCCTCCGCCCCCGTCCGCTTCAGGCTGTGGGCCAGCGTGTAGTAAAACTCCGATGGCGTACCCCACGGATCGTGGTTTTCTCGCTCCACCAACGTGAGTATCTCCACTGCCTCCTTCCACCGGCCGAGTCTGCGATAGAACTGGGAGACTTCCAGCGCCTCCTGGCTCTGTCCGCCCATCAGTTCACGCAGCGTCTTGCGCGTCTCTGCGTCGCGGGCCAGGAAGAATCGCTCCGCGGCTGCCCATTGGTTCGTCGGATCGATCGCTTCCACCTCAGCGAGACGCGCGAGAGCTCGCTCACGTGCGCCCTGTTCCCGGTCCATCAGCGCCAGAAGCAGCCGCGCGTCCAGGTAGTAGCCGTTCGATCTCACCGCGCGTTCCAGGTGCTCCGCCGCTTTGTCTCGCTCACCCCGAAGCAGTGCCAGCCTCCCAAGGTGGTATTCGCGATTGGCGAAATACGCGCTATCCGGCGGGATGAAATACAGACTCCGTTCCCCAGTCTTCTCCTGCCCGAGCGCCAGCCGGTTCATCGCCAGGTAGTAGTGCGCTTCGAAAAGGTATGGGTCCCGGTCGATCGCCTTCTCTAGATGCTCCGCCGCCGTCCGGTAACGGCCACCGTTGAAGTGATCGATCCCGAACATCAGATGCGCCCGTGAATAGCCGGGGTCTCTTTCGATCGCAAGGTTGAGCAGTTCCGCGGCGCTGGCGGCGTTCAACTGCTTGTATTTCACCTCCGCTGCCAGGGCGAGTTCCTCGATACTCATTTCCCTCGGTTCTTTCGCTGGGCGCTCCAGCGGTCGCGTGAACGGAGTGTATTCCTTCCGTCCCGGACTTTCGTCCGGCCGATGATAGATCAGCACCTCGGCGCCCGCGGCATCCGCCACCCTCACCACCATGCCGCGCAGTCCGTTCTCACCGGACGCAATCCCGTCGGCAGTGCGGCGGAACGGCGTCTCCGGCGCCAGGTCCGCGACGGCGCTTAGGATCCCACCGCTCTTCGCCGTCACTGTGATCCGGGCGCCGGGCATGGGGCGGTTCGCCGAGAGACCTACCGTCACCGTTGAGTTCCGGCCCGACGGGTCCGGCTTCACGTCCAGGTGCAGCGCCACGTCGCGCGAGGTGGTTGTCAGTCCTCCGATCCCCGCCACGGGGAACCACCACTCGCTCCAGCTCTCAACCTTGTGCGGCGCCAGCCACTCGTAATAGCCGTCCCAAACGTAGCGCCCGCTCTGCACCTCGATGTACGGCCCGGCGTTGTCGGTGTACGCCCGTTCCAGGTAGGTAGCACGGTCGGAGTATCCGAACGTCCACATCTTCATGCCCTGTACCACACGGCGGTCGGCGTACCGGAACACTCCGTAGTCGAGATCCTCATGATACGCGCCTTGAAAATCGTCGTAGATGTCGATGCCGAACACGCCCAGCATGTTCTTGTTGTTCCGGTCCCAGCTATAGTCGATACCGTTCAACACCGGCCAGTCTCCCACCTCGGACGTGGTATGGCCGATGGTCCGCGTCATCGGGTACACGAAGCGCGTCTGCTCGGTGGCCCGGAGGCTTCCGCTGATCCA
>JAEHDI010000682.1 GCA_016880505.1 Bryobacterales bacterium
GCAGCGCAACCTGCCGCGGTTTATCAAGCTGGCTCTGCACATGCACTGGTAGGACGCAAGGGGCACGCCGCCGGCGTGCCCCTCCTTCAATACTTGGGCACGCTCGGGTCGACCTTGTCGCTCCAGGCGAGGATTCCTCCCACCATGTTCTTCACTTTTCGGAAACCCGCCTGACGGAGGAAGTCGACCGCCTTCCCGCTGCGGACACCGCTGCGGCAGTACGCGACAATCTCTTCGCTTGAATCCAATTCGTGAACGCGTTTCGGAAGCTCGCCAAGGGGGATCAGCTTCGCTGCGGGAATGCGGCAGATCTGGTACTCGTGCGGCTCGCGGACGTCGAGAAGCAGGAAGCGATCGCCCCGGTCGAGGTTCCCTTTGACTTGCACCGGATGGATCTCCCACTCAGAAAGGCCCTGTGACGGAACGGGCTCCTGCTCCTGACGGGGAACGCCGCAGAACTGGTGGTAGTCGATCAGCTTCGTGATGGTGGGGTGGTCGCCGCAAGCAGGGCACTCGGGGTTTCGGCGGAGCTTCAGCTCGCGAAAACGCATGGCGAGAGCGTCATAGAGCAACAGGCGGCCGACCAGTGGCTCGCCTTTGCCGAGGATCAGCTTCACCGTTTCGGTCGCCTGTACCAGTCCGATCAGTCCCGGCAGGATGCCCAACACGCCGCCCTCCGCGCAACTTGGAACCAGGCCCGGGGGTGGAGGTTCCGGATAGAGGCAGCGGTAGCAGGGCCCGTCCTCGTACGCGAAGACGGTTGCCTGGCCTTCGAACCGGAAGATCGAGCCGTAGACGTTCGGTTTTCCGAGCAGCACGCAGGCGTCGTTAACGAGGTAGCGGGTCGGGAAGTTGTCGGTGCCGTCGACGACGATGTCGTAGTCCTTGATGATGTCCAGCGCGTTTTCACTCGAGAGAGCAACTTCATGCCGGCCGATGCTGACATATGGGTTGATCTCGGTCATCTTCGCGGCAGCCGAGTCGAGCTTCTTGCGGCCGACGTCACTGGTTCCGTGGATGACCTGGCGCTGAAGGTTGGTGAAGTCCACCACGTCGAAGTCCACGAGACCGATCCGGCCAATGCCTGCGGCGGCAAGGTAAAGAGCGAGAGGACTGCCGAGGCCACCCGCGCCAACCAGGAGCACGCTGGCGCTCTTGAGCTTAATCTGGCCGTCCATGCCGACTTCCGGCATGATCAGATGCCGGCTGTACCGGAGCACCTCTTCCTTGGAAAGGGTGGCGGGCGGCGCGGGCGTCTCGACGGTGACGCCGCCGGCAATACTCGGGACGATGGAGATTGTGTCGCCGTCCGCAACCGGGGTCTTGTCCTTCTGAAGGTACCGGATGTCCTCGTCGTTGATGTAGACGTTGACGAAGCTGCGCAACTTCCCTTCGTCGCTGTAAAGGTGGCGGCGCAACTCTTCGTGCTCGCTGGTCAGCGTCGCGAGCACTTCACCGACGGTGGCGCCGGCCACCTCGACGGCATCCTGCTTCGCGACGTACTGCCGGAGCGGGGTTGGTATCAGAATCTTGGCCATTCTTCGTTCCTTACACAGGGTGAATCAGTTCTTCCTTGTCGGCGTCGGTCTGGTCTGCGTTCGGCAGCCAGCAGTTGGCGTGGTCGAAGCCGCCGCCGCGCACCGAGAGGACGACAAACGAATACCAGGGGCAGGAGTTCTTCAGATCCGTCTCGGAGAAATAAGCGTCGCAGTCGGGATGGGAGTGGTAGATGCCGATGAGATCCATCCCTTCCTGCCGGGCGCGCCTTTCAGCCCCGAGGAGATCCTCCGGACGCAACTCGTAGCGGCTCCGCTTAGGACCCTGGGACACATTCTCCATGGGCAAGGCCATGCGAACGATCTTGTCGCCGTCTACGGCGCCGAGCATGGCGCCGCAGCATTCGTCGGGATACGCCTCGCGCGCGTGAGAAAGCATCACTTCCCACGGTTGATTCTCAATCCGGATCATTCCAGAATTCTTCACTCAGATACTTCGCGGCGCCATCACAAAGAATGGTGACGATGATCCCGGACTCGCCGGCTTCGACCAGTTGACGCCCGATCGTCCGCGCCGCAACGACATTCGCACCTGACGAGATCCCCACCAGAAGCCCTTCCTCACGCGCCAGCCTCCGGCACATGGCATATGCGTCCTCGGTTTCGAGCCAGAGATTGCCATCCGCGAGTGAAGGATCATAGATGCGGGGCACGATCGCCGTCGGCATGTGCTTCAACCCTTCCATACCATGAAAACCGGAGGACGGCTGGGCGGAGTAGCACTTCACGCTGGGCATGTCCCGCTTCAATCGCCGGCTTGTTCCGACAAAGGTTCCGCTGGTACCCATGCAGGCGACGAAGTGCGTCAACCGGCCTTCGGACTGGTTCATGATTTCGACGGCTGTGCCTTCGAAATGCGCCTTCCAGTTGGCCGGGTTGCTGTACTGGTCGGGGTAGAAGTAAACGTCTGGGTCGGCTTCGTAGATCTCCCGGCATTTCCGGATCGCGCCGTCGGATCCCTCGCCAGGATCCGTATAGACGATCTCCGCTCCATAGGCGCCAAGCATCCGTTTGCGCTCGTCGGATGCGTTCCGGGGCAGACAGAGCTTCACTCGGTAGCCCCTCGCGGCGGCGATCATGGCGTATGCGATGCCGGTATTGCCGCTGGTCGCGTCGAGGATGATCCGATCCGGGGTGAGGCGGCCGGTTCGCTCGCCGTCGAGAATCATGTTCAGCCCCGCGCGGTCTTTGACCGAGCCTCCGGGATTGAGGAGCTCGGCTTTCGCCCAAATTTCGACTCCCGGAAGGTCGCTCGCGATCCGTTCCAGCTTGACCAATGGGGTGTTGCCGATGTGTGCCAGGACGGACTTCGGGCTGGTGCGAGCCAACCTCGAAATCGCTTGAGCCGGAAGCATATAGCACCCAGTGAACGAAAATCGCCTCACTCTATTGTATGGAATCCCCCAAATCCCAGTCAAGTATGGGGGATTAGCGAACGAGAGCGAACCCAAGCCCTCATTGGATTAGAGCAGGATGTTAAACGGGGGTCGCAGGATTCTGCATGCGGAATGACCCGATGGCGAAAAAAGGGCCGTTACCAAGCGGTCCCGACCCTTTTCCAGGAAAGAGAAACTCTCAGCGTGCGGCGAGTAGGGCGCGGAGGTGTCGAGCCCTCTCGGGAGAACGGAGCTGTCGCAAGGCTTTCGCTTCGATTTGACGGATGCGCTCGCGGGTTACGTCGAACTCCTGGCCGATCTCCTCCAGGGTGTGCTCCCGTTCGCAGCCAATACCAAAGCGGAGCCGGATGACCTTCTCCTCTTTCGGGGAGAGGGTCTTCAGAATGTTGGCGGTCTCGTCGCGTACGTTCGTCTCAATCACCGTATCGACCGGAGAACCGATCCAGCGGTCTTCTATCAGGTCGCCGAGAGCGGATTCGCCGTCCCGGCCGACCGGAGTCTCGAGAGACACGGGGTCGCGCGAGATGGTCTTGAGTTTCTGGACCTTCTCCACCGGGATGTCCATCCGGCGGCTGATTTCATCGTTCGTCGGCGCCCGGCCAAGCTCCTTCTCGAGTTCGCGATTGGCGCGCAGGAACTTGTTCATGCTCTCATTCATGTGCACCGGGATGCGAATCGTCCGGGATTGGTCGGCGATAGCGCGAGTGATGGCCTGACGGATCCACCACGTAGCATACGTAGAGAATTTGTAGCCGCGGCGGTATTCGAACTTGTCGGCGGCGCGCATCAAGCCGATATTGCCTTCCTGGATAAGGTCCAGAAGGTGCAGTCCGCGGTTGACGTACTTCTTGGCCACTGACACCACCAACCGCAAGTTGGCTTCCACGAGGTCCTTTTTCGCGCGCTCCGCCTCGAGTTCTCCGTGGCGGATTACCTGCA
>JAEHDI010000683.1 GCA_016880505.1 Bryobacterales bacterium
CGGCGCCAGTGCCCGGTACGCGCGCCGAAGCAGATCGCGATTCCCGTCCTCTCCGAACATGTGGCAGATCGCCGAGAGGAGGATCAGGTCGTACCCATCACCGAAGTCATCCCGGCGCAGGTCACCGGTGCGGGTGACCACACGGCCAGTGAGTCCGGCGTCGTCGATGTGACCCTGCGCGATTGGAAGAACCTCGGGCAGGTCGAAGACTTCCGCGTGGAGGTCCGGGTTGGCGAGCGCAAATGCGATCGAATATGCGCCCGAGCCTCCGCCGATGTCCAGCATCCGCGTGACGGTGCTCGCGCCCACGGTCTCGACCAGTTGGGGCGCCCTTCCCGCGGCGTTGCGGTGCATGGCGGCTATGAACGCCCGGATCCATGATTCGCCGCGCGCTCCGATCTCGGGCAAGACCGGCGCCTTTCCGGTGCGGATGCACGACGTCAGCCGGGACCACCGCGCCCACTGGTTCACGCTGTGCATCCAGGCGTCGCGCTCGTTGTCCGGCGAACCAGCCGTCAAGTATTGAGCCGCCATCGGAGTGTTGGTAAACAGGCCGTCGCGTTTCTTCAGCATCTCGACAGCGACCAGCGCATTCAGCAGCATTTCGGTGGCGCGCGGATCGGTGTCGAGGCGCTCCGCGATCTCTTCCGCCGGGGCGCCGGCGCCGACCGCGTTGAATAGATCGAGTTCGATCGCGGTCAGCAGGATGCGGCTGTCCTGGTAGGCCCGCAACTTCTGAATGAAGGTGTCGTAGTCCATCCACCCGTGAGTATACTGGGTCGGGACTGATCGACATCAAGGCCACGTGCCTCGATGTCGCAGGCGGGACCTCTTATTAAGGAGATTACTATGCGTTCTCAAACCCGTCGTGGATTTCTTCGTAATGTCGGCGCTGCGCCGGCTGGCGCAGTGCTGGCTGGCAGCGCCGTTTCTGCAGCCAGAGTGGCCGGCGCCAATGACCGTATCCGGATCGGCCTGATCGGATGCGGCGGCATGGGCCGGGGTGACCTTCGCGACTTCTTGCGAGCCGGCAAGGTGGAATGCGTCGCACTGTGCGACGTCGACCTGTCTCAGATCGGCAAGGCGCAGGAGCTGACGCTCGGCCCGTTCTCGCAGAAGGCTGAGTTCACGACGCAGGACTTCCGCCGCCTGATCGACCGGAAGGACATCGACGCCGTCATCGTCGGCACGCCCGATCACTGGCATGCTCTGCCCACCGTGATGGCCTGCCTGTCCGGCAAGGACGTTTACGTCGAAAAGCCGCTCTCGGTCAGTATCGGCGAAGGCCGCGTGATGGTGGACGCCGCGCGGAAACACGGGCGCGTGGTGCAGATGGGCACGCAGCAGCGCAGCGCGAGCCACTACACGGCCGCGGTTGAATACGTGAAGAGCGGCAATCTTGGCAAGATCCGGTTGGTGCGGTCGTGGGCGTATCTCGACTGGGTCGGCGAGACCGAACCGAAACCGGACACTGCTCCGCCGGACGGGGTGGATTATGACCTGTGGCTCGGACCGGCCCGGCAGCGGCCCTTCAACGAGAACCGGTTCCATTTCAGCTTCCGCTGGTATTGGGATTACTCGGGCGGGTTGATGACCGACTGGGGCGCGCACATGATCGATATCGCGAACTGGGGCATGGGCATCAAGGCGCCGGGCTCGGCGATGTCGATCGGCGGCAAGTACGGCTATCCGAACGACGCCGCCGATACGCCGGACACACAGCAGGTGCTTTGGCAGTTCCCCGAATTCAGCATGATCTGGGAGCACGCGATCGGCGTGGGCCGGGGAGCGGAGACGCGAGAGCACGGCGTTCAATTTCACGGAAGCAACGGAGTTCTGGTGGTGGACCGCGGCGGCTGGGAAGTGTATCCGGAGACCGACAGGGTGCTGACGAAGAGCCGGGAGTACCGGTCAGCCGGCGTGCCCCGGCAAAGCGCGGGAAGCGAGGATTATCACCGGCTGCACGTGCAGAATTTCCTGGACTGCATGCGGTCACGGGAGCGGCCGCGGTCCGACGTTGAGATCGGACACAATTCTATGATCGCCTGCCACCTCGGAAACATTGCATTCCGCCTCGGGCGCCGCGTGGATTGGGATGTCGAGAACGAGCGGGTGATCAACGACCCCGAGGCGCAGAAATACGTGATGCGCGAGTACCGCGCGCCGTGGAAGCTGGAGGCTTGAACCGATCAGCCGACAGCCGGCAGCGCCTTCATCGAGCGCTCGATCGCTTCCGCCGGGTATTCATAGTCCTGTAGTTTGCCGCTCAGGTAGGCGTCGTACGAAGCCAGGTCGAAATGGCCGTGGCCGCTCAGGTTAAACAAAATCACGCGGGGGCGGCCCTCCTCGCGGGCCGCAATCGCCTCGTCGATGGCCGCTCGGATCGCGTGCGCGGACTCGGGAGCCGGGAGCAATCCTTCGGTCTGAGAAAACAGCACTGCTGCCTCGAACGTCGGAATCTGGAGGACGGAGCGCGCCTCGATGTACCCCTGATTGATCAGGTGGCTCAACAGGGGAGACGCGCCGTGGTAGCGCAATCCTCCCGCGTGGATGCCCGGCGGAACGAAGTCGTGCCCGAGCGTGTACATCCTGAGC
>JAEHDI010000684.1 GCA_016880505.1 Bryobacterales bacterium
GACGGTGAGGTAGCACGGCATGAGAGTCCGCTTTTGGGGAACACGGGGATCAATCGCGACGCCTGGCAGTGGAACCACCAGGTTTGGCGGGAATACGTCCTGCGTAGAGGCCGTTACGGATTCCGGCATCCGTTTCGTGTTCGACTGCGGCACCGGCGCGCGTCTGCTCGGCTCGCACCTGGCCGCTAGTGCGCCGAAACCCATCGGCGCGAACATCCTGCTAAGCCACACTCACTGGGACCACATCCAGGGATTCCCGTTCTTTGCCCCCGTCTTCGTGCCCGGAAGCCGGATTGCGGTGTATGCTCCTCAAGGCGGCGGCCGCAGCTTATCGGCCGTACTGGCCGGACAAATGGAGTTCACTTATTTCCCGGTGGAACTCGACCAGCTTTCCGCGGAAATCACTTACCACGACCTCGCGGAAGGTACTCACGTTATCGATGGGGTCACGGTTAAGGCGCAGTATCTGAATCATCCCGCGATGACGCTCGGTTACAGAATCGAAGCCGACGGAGTCTCCATCGCGTACCTGTGCGATCACGAGCCATTTTCCGGCACTTTGTGGCGCACGGATTCAGCCCCCGGAAAGGTCGAATCCATCTTGCACGATGGCGACCGCCGTCACGCCGAGTACATGGCCGGCGCCGACCTAGTGATCCACGACGCGCAGTACACCCCCGAAGAGTATCCGGCCAAGAAGAACTGGGGGCACAGCACTTACGAGTATGTAGTGGAAGTGGCCGCGGCCGCGGGAGTAAAAAGTCTGGTTCTGACCCATCATGACCCCGCCCACGACGATGTTTTCATCGAACGCATCCAGGACCTAGCCGCCAGTGTCGCCGCCGCGCGCGGCTCATCCGTGCGAGTCTCCTGCGCATACGAAGGTTGGGAGGTAGTCCTCAAACGTGGTGAAAGCCAGGGGACGGCAGTCGTCCAGCCCGGTAGTGCTCCGCCGGCCGAGGGCGGCCGGATTTTGATCGTCGATGATGACCCGGAGTTGCGCGCACTGGCTCGGGTAACCCTGGTGAAGGGGGGCTTCACCGTATCGGAAGCAGGTAGCGCCGCCGATGCACTTCAAATGGTTGGTGAGAATCCGCCTGTCCTCATCATGTTGGATGTGCTGATGCCGGAAATGGATGGCCTCGAATTACTTCGCAGGCTTCGCGAACTTCCGGCGGCCAAGAACCTGCCGGTTTTGATGCTGACCTCACTGAACGACGCGGAGTCCATCCGCAAGGGGTTCGACTTGGGCTGTACGGATTACCTGAGCAAGCCTTTCTCGATGCCACAACTGACTTCTCGCGTTCGCGCCTGCCTCGCACGGGCGGCCGGAGTGGCCTGAAATTTCATCGGACCTCAGGTCACGGATGTTGAAACCAGGCCGCGGCGGACTCAGCTTCTTCGAGCCGTAGCCAGAATGACTTCCCACATCTCATGGCGAAATCGCTCCGCGGTGAATCGTTGGCGCCAGAGGCGGTGCGCGTTTCCGGCAGCAAGGGCAAGGCGCTCCGGCATGGAGAGAAGTTCACGCAGGCGCCGCGCGATGCCGGATGGCGACGCGGAATGCAACAGAAAGCCGTTCTCGCCATCACGAATGGTCTCCGCCAGATCACCGACTGGCGAGGCGAGAACAGGCACACTGGCCGAGAAGGCGTCGAGAAGCACGTAGGGGACCCCGCCTTCACATCTCGATGGCATGACGAGCACATCCAGCGCCGAGAGCACTTTGTACACGTCGTCGCACCAACCGAGATACTTGAGCGAAGCGGGCGCCGATGCCAGGACCTCCCGCTTGTATCGCAGAGCGGCCTCATCGCCTTGGCGAGCGTCGCCGCAGAGAAGGAACTCTGCGTCCGGCAGCTCCGGCGCCAGTTCGGCGGCGGCGAGCACGAATTCCTTCTGGCGCTTATCCGGCTCGATGCGGCCGATCAGGCCGATGCGCGGGCCCGATGCTCTCGCGGCGGGTTTCCAGTCCGGCGGCGGCCCGTCGACTCCGCCGTAGATGACACGCGCACGAGCACCCCACTGATGAGCGACGAACCGCGTTGCGGCGAGGACCGTGGCACGAGTGGCATTCAGCGCCGCGGCAACCAGCGGCTTGCCATTCCATATGGAGACGTAATTGTGGGAGTGGAAGATGACCGGGCGGCCGAGCCCCGCTCGCCAGACAGCGGGCATTAGACGCGGCCCATTGACGTAGAGGACGGCGGGCTCCAGAAGCGTGTCGAGCTTGCGGATCTCGGCGGGGAGAACTGCAAGGTCGCGGAGGAAAGGCGCGGCGTCACTCAGGTGCTTGCGTCCGTCGGAATACTGGCTGAGTGGAAGCGTGTGGATGAGCGCCCCCTGTTCTCGGAGACGCGCAGCAAGCGGCCCGTCATCGGGCAACCCCACATGTGCTTCCCAGTTCGCGCGGCGCACTGCCGGCAACAGTTCGAGCAGGCTGCGCTGCGCTCCGCCGAGGCTGGAAAACTGTTCAAGAAACAGAATTCGCATTTTCGGCCTCGCGAACGCCGACGGCCAGCGCGGCGACAATCGCAGCCAGTACTCGCCAGTAGGTCAGAACATCTCCGCTCGACATCTGGACCGCGAAGCCGCACCAGAAGGCGAACAGCCATAGCCCAAACAGCCGCCGCATGTCGTTCCGTCCTGCGCGCTGTGAAGATTTCACCCATCGATACGTCGAGACCAGGACGGCGAAGTGGAGAGCCAGCAGGGAGACAAGACCGAATACGCCGGTCTCGATGAGGAGGCTCAAGTACATGTTGTCGGCAACGACCGGGCGGCCCAGGTATCCGGTGTACGGCAGCGTCTTGTAACCGATACCGACGACGGCCTGCCAGGGGTGCTCGTGGAGGTAACTAATCAGGAAGCTCCAGCTCTCCAGGCGCCGCGAGAGGATCAGGTTCGGCGATTCCAGCAGATACACTCCGCTGTACCAGAAGCGCTCCGCGTAAGCGGTGAGGAACGCCGGTAGAAACGCGTAGAGGGCAGCCCCGCCCGCGAGGATGCCCGCCAGCGCGAGAAAGGCCAGGCGAATCACCGTCCGAACGATCCGAAGGTTCTCGCGTTCAAGCCACAGGAGGGCACCGAACGAGACGACAAGACTAACCATCGCCGCACGGGAGAATGACAGCACCAGCGCGGCGAGGATGACAGTACCGCCCCCCAGCAGCCACGCCGAGGGGAGCCGCAGCGCCGGGCCGAGTTTCAGCACGGCGATGGCGGCGAGCATCACCAGCAGGAATACGCAGAACACACCAAGCGTGCTCGCCTCATAAAACACGCCCTGTGCGCGGCGGAACACACCGCCGGGAAGCCAGACGAACTGCTCGGCGAATCGCACCGGAGCGGGAAACTGGAAATAGAAGTCAAGGCAGGCGAAGAGCGCACCGAAGATTCCGGCATGAAACAGGAGGCGGACGAGCCGCTCGGAAGGCAGTTCGCGACCAGGCCCGTCCGCAAGATAGAAGAATGAGTACACGGAGATGAGGAAGAGGCAGATGCGCACCGCAGACTCGAGCGCCAGCCTCCAGCCCGAGTAGATCGCCGCCATCGGGACGCTGAGCAGGAGCGCGAAAGTCAAAGACACGAATGCAAGCGCGATAGACCGCCGCCGCAGCGTCCAGGCACTGAGGCGGGCCAGGCCGGCCCACACTCCGATGGCCGCCGCGAACAGAGAAGGGTGTGGCCCAGCGTCGCCCAAAGACAGCGGGAGCGGCGGCAGCAGGAGCGCCATGCCGAGGAATACCGTCACCCAGCGCGAGGCGCCGTTCAGCATCCACCACGCGGCCGCAACGAGGACAGCGGCAATCGTGAAGGCCAGTACGTTCCTCAGCCCGGAGGCCGCTGAGAGCGCCACAGCGGTCAATCCAGCCCCACCGCCCAGAAGGAGGCCGAGCGCAAGCTCGCGGCGGACGCTTCTCTCGCTCATGAAGCCCTCTTGGGCTCGATTCCGAGGCGCCACAAGCAGACCGCGGCGACGGCCGCGGCCGTGCCGAAGCCGGCGACCGCCGGCAATCCGATCCATCGGGCCGAGGAGATCACGCCAGAAAGCGATCCGGCGGCATTGATCAACAATGCGAGCCCTGCGCAGAGACTCGGGATGCGCCATTCACCCAGGGAAAACATTGAGCGTGAGATCACATCGAGTGCGGTCCAGGCGATAAGCACGGGACAGAAGCCGGTCAGGATATCCGTCACCGTCCGGGTGGAAGCGGCACTGAAGCGGCCGCGTTCGAAAAGCACCGAGACGACCAACGGCGCGAGCGCAATCATCAAGAGCACGACCGCGAGGGCTGCGAGCGCGGTGAGGATCGCAGCCCGACCGATCACCCCGACGGCGAGGTGGCGGTTCGTTCGAAGACGGAACGGCGCCAGTTCACTCAGCAGAGAGGATGAGAGCGAGTTAACCAGCAGCGCCAGAGGGACACCGGTGAGCTTGAGGCAGTACTCGAACGCAACCGTGGAACCGGAACCGAAGGTCGAGGCCAGTGCGCGCGTCACCACCGGGCTCAGTCCGATCAGCAGAGAGTAGGAAAGCACGGGTCCTGGACCAAGAATCAACTCGTGTAAGCCCATACGCCGGTGCGCCGCTGTTCGGCCGCGCAGAATCGGCCACGAGATCCACGTCGCAGCGGCGAGTTGGAGCCACGCGCCGGCGGCGTACCCGGCGGCGAATCCCGCCGCCCCGATCCATGAATGCAACAGGAGCGCGACGACGACGGTCGAAACGTTCACCATTCCCTGATGAAACGCAGCGAACGCGAACCGGCGCTTACTGTACAGAAGTGCGGTGAACAGCGTGCTCAGAGAGAGGGCCGGGATTGCAGTCGCGGTGACCCTCAATAGTTGCGTGGCCTGAGAAACGGTCTCCGCGGAAAGGCCTGGCGCAAGAAGGCGGACCAGTGGTTCGGCGGCAAAGATGAACAGCACGGACGCAGCGACCGCCAGGCGGAAGATCGGCCAGGCGAGATCGGAGAACGCGGGCGTTCGTTCGGGCAGCGCCAGCAGAGGCCCGAAACCGAAGATCACCGTGGTGGCAAACACGGCCCACCACAGATCGACGGGCGCGAAAGCAACCGAGAGCGCGTCGGCCGGTGGGCCGGTTCCCAGCAGGTACGCGATTACCACCTGGCGGACAAAGCCAAGCAACTGCCCGCCGAAGATCGCTGCGCCGGCCACGAGGCCGCCCTTGACGACCTTCCACTCAGAGATCCGCGCTGAGGAGGTCCCGATAGCAGTGCTC
>JAEHDI010000685.1 GCA_016880505.1 Bryobacterales bacterium
ACGCGTTCGCGTACGTCACCTCCACCGCTTCCCGTTCCCTTGGCATCAACCGCGGGCTCGCCCAGAAACACGGACCGGATCACCCCGGCGCGAAACTGAAGTACGCCCAGGGGGACATCATCACTTCTGTCGTCAAGACGCAGAAGGGCAACACGCTCGTCATCAACAACGACATGCAGCTTCCGCGTCCGTACGACAACCGCTGGATGATCCAGGGCACCCAGGGCGTGTACAGCGAGGACCGGAACTCCGTCTATATCGAGGGCCGCAGTCCGAAGTATGAGGAGTGGGAGCCGTTCGGTCCGTATCAGGAGGAGTTCGACCACTCCTGGTACAAGGCCATGAGGGGGCGATCCACCGAGGAAGGCCACGGCGGGCCGGACTACCTCGAGCTCATCCGCTTCGTCGAGGCCGTCCGCGCCGGAGCGCCGCCGCCGATCGACGTTTACGATTCCGTCACGATGAGCGCGATCATTCCGCTCTCCGAGCAGTCGATCGACAAGGGCAGCGCCCCCGTCCCCTGTCCGGACTTCACCCGCGGCAAGTGGAAGACGAAGAAACCGTACTTCGCCCTGGAAGGATGAGGCGCCGGAGAGGACTCACAACTCCTTGCCCTCCAGCGTCTCGATTGCCCCGCGAAGGTCGTCCGGTAATGGCAGCGGCTGGTTTGCCGCGTAATCGAAGAAGACGAGCGTGGAATCCGCGTCCGCGACGACCTCATTCATCGTTTCACTAACAATCAAGTGCTCCATGCCGAAGCTGCTGTTGCCGATTCGGGTGATCCTCGCACCGATATGGACCGTGTCGGGAAACTCCACCGGGCGGCGGTAATTGCAGGAAAGCGCGGCGAGGATGGGGCCCTTGTTCTCTTCCGCGATCATCCTCCACATGCCGATGCGCTGGAGGTACACGACCCGCGCGGTCTCGCACCAACGCAAGTAGACGATGTTGTTGACGTGGCGGAAGGGGTCCTGGTCGCCCCACTCGACCGGCATGTGGATCACCACCGGATAATCGGCTAGCAGCTTCGGACAGGACGTAGGCGCGTTCGACCCCATTTCTTCAGGAGTAGCACAACACGCCCCCGCCGTATGAGCATAGTACGTTATGCGTGCATGGATCTTGCTGGCTGCCCTGCTCCCGCTCGCCGCGCAGGAAACCTCGGGACGTCCGGCGAGGAGGCAGGAGATGGAGCGGCGTGTGGCGGAAACGCTTGCGCGGTTTCAGGGGACCGTATGCTTCTTCGCGAAGAACCTCGACACGGGCGAGAGCTTCGGCATCCGCGAGAACGACCGTGTGCGGACGGCGAGCACCATCAAGCTGCCTGTCATGGCTGCCGTCTACGCAGCCGTGGCGGAGGGCCGCGTACGGTTCACCGATGAGCTTGTGCTTCAGAAGGAAAATACCGTCTCGGGGTCCGGAGTGCTCACGGAGTTTACTCCCGGCGTGCGGCTGCCGCTTCGCGACGTGATGCACCTGATGATCGTTGTCAGCGACAACACCGCCACCAACATGGTTCTCGATAAAGTGCCCGGGGACTACGTCAACGAGCAGATGGAGAAGCTCGGCCTAAAGGAGACGAGATCGCTACGGAAGGTTCTCGGCGAAGCGGCCTCCGCGCCTCGCGGCATTAGCCGGGCCGGGCAGGTCCCCGAGAACAAGCGGTACGGCCTCGGCGTGAGTACGTCCCGCGAGATGGTCATGCTGCTCGAGAAGCTCGAGCGGGACGAAGTGGTGTCGCCGAAGGCGTCCAAGGAGATGATCGAGGTCCTCAAACGCCAGCAGTACAAGGACGGCATCGGGAGGCTGCGGCAACTGCCGGCGGCCAGCAAGTCGGGCGCGCTCGACCACCTCCGCAGCGACGTCGGGATCGTATACTCGCAGCAAGGCCGGATCGCTATTGCTATTACGTGCGACGATATCCCGAAGATCGATTGGTCTCACGAAAACCCGGGCGAGGTCCTGATGGCGGATTTGACTCAGATCCTGATCGACGGCCTTGGAAAGCAGGCGCCATGAAAATCGCTCTCGTTCAGATGGAATGCCGCTGGGGCGAAATCCAGCGTAACCTCGATCAGATGGAGCGCCACTGCGGCGAAGCATGCAGCGCCGGCGCCACAATGATCGTCTTCCCCGAATTGACCACGACGGGCATCTTTAAGGACGACCGCGTCTGGGAGGTGTCGGAGAACCTCGACGGCGCGTCGGTGCACCAGGTGAGCGAGATGGCGTCCCGGCACAAGTTGTACATCGGCTTCGGGTTCTCCGAGCGCGCCGAACCGCTTCCCTACAACGCCTACGCTGTCGTCGCGCCGGACGGAGCCGTTGCGGGCGTCTATCGAAAGAACTGTATCC
>JAEHDI010000081.1 GCA_016880505.1 Bryobacterales bacterium
TATGCCCGGCGCATTCCGCCAATCGTTTTTATCGCTGAAAACCGCGGTTTCGGCGCCCGATATCTCAGAAACCGAAGTAAAGCCCCAGACCGGTGTATCGCAGAGGTTCACGATAAAACTGGCCATTGGGCGAATGACCAGTGAAATGCTCCAGCATCAGGCGCACTCGCCGCGAAGTGCTGCGTTTGAACTCAAAGCCCACCTGGTAGGAGCGGCTGCTGCCCCAATCGAGTTCCTCGGAAGCGCGCAAATCCACCGCGGCGATAAGGTCAAACTTGCCGGCCGCACGTGGCAGAAGGTATTCGGCGCCAGCATGCACCTGCTTGGGGGCGAGTTCCGGTTCCGAATGCACCAGATACCCGCCACCGCCGTAAATGCGCCACCGCTCCCATTCATAGGAGACGAGCCCTTCCAGTTCCTCGTAACTCAGGTTTACACGATTGACGCCCGGATTGCCGAGAATGAACTCATCGCCGAGATGCGAACTCTGATGATACAACCGCACCAGATACGACCACGGGCCGCGGCGGTAACTGATCGGCAAGCCGAACCAGTAATCCGCATTGATGAGATCGCTCGACGGCGCGTCGAGATTAAACAACGCGAACACCGCAGCCTGGATTCCGATCTGAGAGCTGCCGTATTCTCCGAACAGACCCGTCGCCAGACCGAAATACTCGCCCAACGCCACGCTGGCCGCGGCGAATTCCTGGGCGTTGCTACTGTGGTAGTGCTGATAGCTCATCGAAAAACGCGGCTGGCGCGGATCGGCCAGCAACGGCGCGAACAGTTCCGTCTCCGGTAGTACATGTATATCGACCGGCACCGGCGCTGCCGCGTCCGGTTCCGGCGCGGAAGAGGACTTGTCGCATTCCGCGGATAAGGCCCAAAACACGGTTTTGACCTGCCCAGATTGAGTGAGCAGATAGGTGACATCACGCTTCTGGGATGGTCCGAGGCAGGTGCGCGACGTCAGCGTGACGCCTGCGTCCGGCTTGACCGCCTGCACGCGAAGCCCCAAACCGGGATAACGGCTATCCAGCAGCGCGTCCACATAGCCGCGCAAATAATCGTCCCGCTCGTCCGCGAAAACAGACGCACAAACGACCATGGCCAGTGCCGCCATGAACAAGTGCCATCTGACGGTACGGGACAGAATGGACGCTGGCGGGCGGGCGAATTTCATGCCGGGATTTTACACGTTTCACCGTTTATTCAAGTGACGCCATTGCTGGAGAAATACGGTATCGGAGACTTATCCACCGGGACGTGCCGTGTGATGTCTTTGGCCTGGAGGCGCGCCATTTGTCATACCTCGCTCTGACAAGGTAGGATATTAGTGTCCTAATGGAAGCAATGAGCGCAAATGGACAAGGGCGGTCAGAAAAACAAGGTTGTCTCGCTCAACATCCCCATCCTGACGGACGGAGCGCATGGTGTTGATGTCTCCCGCACATCATCGCGTGTTTCCTCACTCGACCGATGGATGGTGCGCAAGCTGCTCGATCTGCTAAACGAGCCGCCGCTGGCGTTCGTGCTGTGGAACGGCGAAGAGATCGCTTCCCCGGGCAAGCCGGTGGCGCGGGTGCTGATTCACGACAACGAGGTGCTGAATCAGTTGCTCACCAATCCGGCTCTGCATTTCGGCGACCTCTACAGCGTCGGTCGCATCGAGATCGATGGCGATCTGGTGGAGTTTCTCAAAACCGCCTACCTCGCGGCGGCAACTTCTCCGAAA
>JAEHDI010000082.1 GCA_016880505.1 Bryobacterales bacterium
CAGCGCGGCTATCCGGCGAAACCGCTGGCCGAGTACACGAAGGACGACATCCGCCGGGAGTTCCTCACCGAGAAACCGTGCGCTCCCTTCTGCACCGTGTCCTGCGTGCACCAGGTATCATATATGGACTTCTGGCGTGCGCCCCAGACGATCGCGGCTGCGCCCGCCATGGAGAACGAATCACGGGAATCGGAACTGGTCCATATTGAAACAGGCATCCGGTGACACCCGGCATCGGCCGGCGCGATTTGCGCTGCTACTTTTTGCCTTCTCGTTCGTTGTCTACAATCTGAACTTTCAGCGCATCGCCTCCGGCGACACGCTTCCCGCTTCGCTGCTGCCGTTCTCGATATTGCTCGAACGCACAATCAACCTGGATTTCTTTTATCCGGCGGTCCGTGAGCACGCACCTCAACATCTGCGTGCCCTGCCGATTGTGAGCGGGCATGCGTACTCGGAGTACCCGATTGCACTGCCGATATTGCTCACTCCGCTTTACGTCCCCGCGGCGGTATATGTGACGGCCGCCGGCTGGAGTCCGGCGCAGGTCATGGTTCTCGCTGGGGTGCTGGAGAAGCTCACCGCGTCGCTGATTGCGGCCAGTTCGGTTGCGTTCTTCTATCTGCTCGCAATCAGGCTCATTGATGAAAAGCGAGCCCGCTGGCTCGCGATTCTCTACGGTTTCGGTACCGCTACGTGGACGATCTCCGGCCAGGCTTTGTGGCAACACGGCGGCAGCCAGGTCGCGATCATCCTGGCGCTGTTCTTCTTGGACAGACTGCGTGAGCGTGCGGACGACCTCCAGGCGGCCCTGCTGGTGGGTCTGTTCGCCGGCCTGGGCGCCGCCATCCGTCCTACGAACACTTTGTTCGTCGCCGCCGCATTCGCCGCGTTGCTTGCTTCGTCGCGCGGCATCAGACTGATGGCGGCTTTCTGGCTGTTTCCGGTCTTGACTAGTGCGGTCACAGTCGCCTATAACCTCGGCGTCTTCGGCGCCGTTCAAGGCGCGCCGGCCCTGTCCTTTGACGGAAATCTTTGGCGCGGGCTCGCCGGCGTGCTCTTCAGTCCCGCGAGGGGCCTCTTTGTGTATTCGCCTGTCCTGCTGTTCTCCGCGGCCGGCGTGTTCTCTTTGTTCAGGCGGCGGGAATGGCCCGCGCAACCCGTTTATCTGGCCGCGCTGGTGTTTGCTGTCTCCCAGGTTGTTCTGATCGCAACGTGGCGTGTCTGGTGGGGCGGTCACTGCTACGGCCCCAGGCTGCTCTCGGATGCGCTGCCGGCGTTCGTGGTCCTAATGGCGCCGGCGATGGAGACGATCTTTCGTTCGCGCACCCTGCGGGCGGTGTTTGTGGTTCTGCTGACCTTCTCCGTCTTCGTGCAGGCAGTAGGAGCCTTCTGCTACTCCGCGTCCATGTGGGACGAGAAGCCAGTGAGCATCGGAGAGCGGCCCGGTCGGCTATGGGATTGGACTGACAACCCGATTTCTCGTAGCGTGAAGGCAGGGCCCAGGCTCGGCCCGGTTGTCGTTATCCTTGACCGCCTGCGTTCCGGATAAAATTGGACGACCAATCCGATGAATGTGCCGCGAGACGTTCTGCAACGTGAAGTCGAGTATCACGAGCGGCTGTATTCCGGTTTTGCTCAGAAGCACTTCAGCAAAGCGGCAGTTCGTGAACTCCGGGCCCACCTCGTTGGGCGCATGCTGTCGATGTGTCCGGTTGGACCTGAATCGCGCGTGCTGAGCCTCGGGTGCGGGATCGGAGACACGGAACTTCTGCTCGCTCCGCACGTCGGCGAATTGATCGGTGTGGATTTGTCGCCCGCGGGAATCCGTCAGGCGCAAGCCGATGCCGCCGCTGCGGGCCTCACGAACGCGCGGTTCCTGCACGGCACGATTGATGATGTGGAGGGTGAGTTCGATTTTGTCTACGCGATCTTCTTCCTGCACCACCTTCCGGATGATAGCCTTCCCGGAACGGCGAGGACGATTGCCGGCCGCCTTCGTCCGGGCGGCTGGTTCTATTCGCTCGATCCGAATCGCTACCGGCTGTCTGGGGCGCTTGGCAAGCTGTTTGTTCCCCATCTAATGCGGAAGTATCAAACGCCGGATGAACGGGAGTTGCCGCCGTCGCCGACTGCCGATTTGTTCCGTCAAGCAGGTCTCGATGCGCGGCATGAGTACTACGACATGCTGTCAACTCCGCTCGGCGGACTGCTGCCAGGATGGCGTTCCGGCTACCGAGCGGTACGGGCGATTGACGAAGTGTTTCTTCGAATTCCTCTGTTTCGACGTTTCGCGAGCAACTTTGAAGTGATCGCTCGAAAGTCCGCCGAGCGCAGCCAACTGCGGTAAGTTCTCCTGCTGCCTCCGTTCAGCGACCTGGAGATCAACGCGCTTGTCCGCGCTTCCACCGTCGTGATGCAGAAATCGATCCGGGAAGGCTTTGGCCTGACCGTAAGCGAGGCGCTCTGGAAAAAGAAGCCGGTGATTGGTGGCGCGGTCGGAGGCATCAAACAGCAGATCATCAACGGCATCACCGGGTTTCTGGTCCACTCGCCGGAAGGGGCGGCGCAACGGACGGTCCAGCTATTGCGCGATCCGGAACTCTGCCGGCGGCTGGGGGAGAACGGCCATCAGCACGTAAAACAGAATTTTCTGTTGACCCGCCACCTGAAAGACTACACGCTCATGATGCTCGCGCTCGATTACCCGTACGAGCACATCGTGTTCCTCGGCTAGCCCCGCGTCAGTTCCCCGAACTGGGGGCGCTCGTACCGGCCTTGAACGACAGGAAGCCGGCGACGTTTTCCCACAGCAGTTGAGGAAACGACTTGTCGAGGTAGGAACGGATTGAGACGTAGCATTCGTCGCAGGTGTTGCTGGCGGTGAACTCCTGGACCATACGAGCCTGTTCCTGCAGAGGATAGCGCTTGAACTGCATCGAACAAGGTTGAAGCTGGCCGTCCGCGGTCACCACAAGGAACCGCAGACCTGCTTTGCAGCCAGGAGCGCCCCGATTCTCAAAATAGCGCCGGGTTGCGTCCAGCGTCGTGGTGGCGTTAACAATCCAGTTGCTCTCGTCTCGCCGCGATTCCACCCGGTTTAATTCCTCGTTCAGAGTTTCCAGTTCCTCGCTCGTATTGAGGAAATAATCCCGGCAGCCGGTTCTCCGGGCGGAGTATGCGCTATAGCAGATGTTGACGCCCCACTCTTGCGCCTTGTCGGCCATCGCGTTGATCTCTCTGACATTCACGCTGGTGATGCAGGAGTTCAGCACGATGTCATCGTAACCGTACTTTGCGAGCCGTGGGACGAGATCGCTCAGATGCGAATAGAGGCCCGGATAGCCGCGGAAATCATCGTGTCTGTTGTCTGGGAAATCGAGGCTGACAGAAAACTGGTCGACTCCCGCTTTGTGGAGTTTCAGGTAAAGCTCCTCGGTCATCTCCGACCAGTTGGAAACCAGAATCGTGTAGGGGATCCGTCCGTC
>JAEHDI010000686.1 GCA_016880505.1 Bryobacterales bacterium
GATCGCCGTTCTTCGCTCCGGGTACGCCCGTCTGCCCCAGCCCGCCGGCGACTTCGCGCTCGCCTCCGCCCTTGAATCAGCGGGCGATCTGCCTGCCGCCGCGGGCTACTACCAGCGGGTCTACTTCCAGTTTCCGGCCACCTCCGAAGCAGCCACCGCCGCTTCGGCGCTTGAGCGCCTACGGGCGGCGGTGGGCGCCGGTTATCCGCCACCCATGCCTCACGCGATGCTCGAAAGGGCGGGGAAGTGGCTGGAGGCTCGCGAATATGGCCGCGCCCGCGACGAATTCGAAGCGCTCGTCCCGCGGCTCGGCGGGCTGGAACGGGACCTGGCTCGGGTTCGCATTGGCGTCGCCGATTACACCGCGCAACGGACCCAGACGGCCTACCAATACCTGAAGTCGCTCGGACCCCTGTCACCCGAGGCCGCCGCCGAGCGCCTGTACTACCTGACCGCCTGCGCCCGCCGGCTCGATGACACGCAGGCCATGCAGGAGTACCTCGCCGAGCTTGGCCGCCTCCACCCGCAATCGGAATGGCGGCTGAAAGCCCTCGTCTGGGCCGCCAACGAGCACCTGCTGCGAAATGACGTCGCTGCCTACGAGCCCCTGTACCGCGCCTGCTACGAGTCCTTCCCGGAGTCGGCGGAAGCATCGAACTGTCACTGGAAGGTTGCCTGGGCCGAGTGGATGCGCCGAACCCAGGCGGCGCCGGCACTGATGGCGGAGCACCTCTCGCGGTATCCCGAAAGCCCCAAAGCGAGCGCCGCGCTCTACTTCCTCGGGCGCGTGGCCGAGGAGGCCGGCCGCAGCGGTGAAGCGCGCGCTCTGTATCGGAAGGTGGTCGAGCACTTTCCGAACCGCTACTACGCCTTCCTCTGCGAGGGCAGGCTAACTCAGGGACCACTAGCCCGAGTTTCCGGATCCGACATGCCGCCCACCGCCTTCGACGGCTTGCAATTGCCGGTCCGCGGCGGCCCCGTCAGTTTTGAACCGGGCGAACAGTCCCGTATGCGCATCGCCCGCTCTCGCCTGCTCGCATCCGCCGGGCTCTCCGACTTTGCCGACGCGGAGCTTCGCTTCGAGGCGCGCGGAAACGGCGACGCTCCCTCCCTGGCCCTGGAACTCGCCCGTCAGGCCGCTCGGCGCGGGGTCCCGGAATCGGCCATCCGGCATATCAAGGGCGTCTGGCCGACGTACCTCTATACGCCGCTCGAATCCGCGCCCACCGAGTTCTGGCGACTGGCCTTCCCGTTGCCGTACCGCCAGTTGCTCGAAAAGTACGGCCAGCAGCGGAACCTCGACCCGTTCATGCTGGCCGGGCTGATTCGCCAGGAATCGGAGTTCGACGCCAAGGCGATCTCTCGTGCCCGCGCCTATGGCCTGATGCAGGTACTGCCGTCCACCGGACGTTACCTTGCCCGTAAAACCCGTTCGGGCCGTTTCCGTTCCTCGCTGCTGTTCCGCCCCGATTACAACATCCGGCTTGGGACCTATTACTTCCGCCAGCGGCTCGACGAACTAGGCGGAGACGTTGAGGCCGCCTTGGCCGCGTACAACGGTGGCAAGTCCCGCGTCGACGTGTGGACCACGTGGGGCCCGTTCCGCGAGCCCGCCGAATTCATCGAGACGATCCCGTTCACCGAGACCCGTACGTACGTGCAGGTCGTGCTTGCCAACGCCGAGGTGTACCGCCGCCTTTACGGTCCGAAAGCCACTGAGGTACCCTCGACAGATGGGGCTTCCCGCAAGCGAGCCGTTGCCGGCAAGAAGTGATCGCGCGCGTTTCCTGAGCGATCGCGCCTCACAGTTCACCGAATCAGTCATCCGTGAAATGACCCGTCTGGCCATCCGTCACAAGGCGGTGAACCTCGCGCAGGGCATGCCGGATTTCGGCGCTCCCGGCGAGTTGAAGGAGGCCGCCCGCGAGGCCATCGCCGCCGGTATCAACCAGTACGCGATCACCTGGGGCGCCCGGCCGTTCCGTGCAGCCATCGCCGCAAAGTACCGCCATTGGTACGGGATCGACGTCGATCCGGAACGCGAGATCACCGTCTGCTGCGGCGCCACCGAATCGATGATCGCCTCGCTGCTCGCCGTGACCAATCCCGGCGACGAAGTCGTCATCTTCGAGCCGTTCTACGAGAACTACGGGCCGGACACCCGCCTCTCTGGCGCGGTCCCGCGGCTCGTCAAGTTGCGCCCTCCGGACTGGACCTTCGATCCGGACGAGCTCCGCCGCGCGTTCGGACCGCGTACCAAGGCGATCATCCTCAATACGCCGAACAACCCAACCGGCAAGGTCTTCACGTGCGAGGAACTGGGGTTCATCGCCGGGCTATGCCAGGAGTTCGACGCGCTCGCCATCACAGACGAGATTTACGAGCACATCCTGTACGACGGCGCCCGGCACGTCCCGATTATGACCCTGCCCGGTATGCGCGACCGGTCGATCCTGGTCAACAGCATGAGCAAGACGTACTCGGTGACCGGCTGGCGCGTGGGCTGGGCCCTGGCCGCCCCGGATCTGACGGATTCGATCCGCAAGGTCCACGATTTCCTGACCGTCGGCGCAGCCGCGCCCTTGCAGCAGGCGGGCGTCACCGCGTTGTCGATGCCGGATGAGTACTACGAAACCCTCGCCCGGGACTACGCCGTCCGCCGTGACCGGACGCTCTCGATCCTTGCCGGCGCCGGCTTCCAATGCTTTACTCCGCGCGGCGCGTACTACGTGATGACCGACGTCTCCGGCTTCGGCTTCCCGGACGACGTGGCCTTCGTGCGCCACCTTATCGAGCACGCCGGTGTGGCCGCCGTCCCCGGGTCCAGTTTCTTCCAGGATCCTCGTGACGGCGCCCGGATGGTCCGCTTCTGCTTCTGCAAGAAGCCAGAAACCTTCGACGAAGCCGCCCGCCGTCTCGCCCGGCTCTGAGCGGAATGTCCTTCTGAGCGGACAACCCGGCTTTCCTTTTGGCCGCCGAATATGAGACGCTGAAGAGGCGGGTTCTCCGCGAGGCTACGGTGCTACCGAACTTTCTCGTTCCGGAAACAGTCGTTCGCGAGGACGGAAGAGGTTCCGACTGCGAACTCGGTGACTTGCAAGGAAGGCTGTTGCTGCTGACCCTCGGAATCACGCGCATCATCGAACAGGAGAGCCTCGACATCTCCGTCTGGGGTTCCGCCGATAACGCGGATTGGGGCACAAAACCCATGCTCTCATACCCCCAGAAATTCTACTGCGGAACCTACCAGGTCCTACTCGACCTCAACGATCGGCCCGAAGTTCGCTATATTCGCGTGCAGTGGAAGGTGAGTCGCTGGGGCCGTGGAGCCTCGAAACCTCTGTTCGGCTTCTACGTCTTTGCCGAGGAGATGAGCCGTCAGGCCCTTACCGCGAAGACCGCCTGACGGGTTAGCTCAGGGCCGTCCGGCGACCTACTCCACCAACTACGATTTACACGCGGTTGATCAAACTCGCCACGTACCCCGCGCCAAACCCGTTGTCGATGTTCACCACCGTCACGTTGCTCGCACAACTATTCAGCATCGCCAGCAGCGCCGCCAGCCCGTTGAAGCTGGCGCCGTAGCCGATGCTCGTCGGCACCGCAATCACCGGACAGGACACCAGGCCCCCGACCACGCTTGGCAGCGCTCCCTCCATGCCCGCGGCAACGATCACCACCTTCGCCTCCGTCAGCCGCTCCCGGTTGCTCATCAGGCGGTGAATCCCCGCGACCCCGATGTCGTGAATCGCGATGACGTCGTTCCCCATCACCTCGGCGGTCACCTGCGCCTCTTCAGCCACCGGGATGTCGCTCGTCCCCGCACACACCACCGCAATCTTGCCCTTGCCGCGGATCGTGCGGTCCTGCCACACGCGGATCGCCCTCGATAGTGGAAAATACTCCGCCTTCCGGATCTTGCGCTTCACCAGCGCCGCAGTGCGCTCCTCAACTCGCGTAATCAGAATGTTTTTTGCCGACTTGAGCAGCCGCCCCGCGATCGCCACCACCTGCTCGGGTGTCTTGCCCTGGGCGAAAATCACTTCCGGCATCCCGTGTCGCAGCGCGCGGTGATGGTCCACCTTGGCGAAGCCGAGGTCTTCGAACGGCATGTGGCGCATCCGCTCCACCGCGGCGTCGATGCTAACGCCGCCCGCGCGTACCTGTTCCAATAATTTCCTAAGTTGCTCGCCGCTCATGTCCTTGGTCGAGAATATCAGAAGGTTAGCTGGTCTCCTAACCGGATCCCGTGCTGTGCCGCCACACCGCCAGCCAGTTCAAGCACGTATTGAGACATCTCCTTGCCCCCGTATTGTGGGCACTTGCTGGCCTGTGACTTGCACGGCGGGGTATTCGCCGAGATCTCGACAATCCTCCGGTTGCCGTCCATCCAGACGATATCGAGCGGGATCCTCACCTGGTACATCCAGTATGTGTGCCGGTCGGGGCGGTCA
>JAEHDI010000687.1 GCA_016880505.1 Bryobacterales bacterium
CGTCGACCGCGGTACTGGAGGGCCAGGCGGAGGGGCTGAATATTGTCAATCTCCTGGCCGCCCAATGGGGGGACCTCTTCACCAACGTGGGCGACCTAGGCCAGAACGAGCTGATGTCGCGCGATGGCGACACGGTCGTGTGGATGGGGACCGAGAACAGGCAACACATACTCGGTCACTTGGGCGTACTGGGCAAAGTTGTGTTTCCGATGTCCTCCGCCGGCCCGCGGGAGAGCTACCACGGCGACCCTCTGTGGGATACTCTTTCGGACTGGGCCGACGCCTGCCGGAGGCAGGGGGGACTGGCTGTGTCGGTTCACTTTCCTTATCCGGCGGGTGAGCAGGCGGCGGACACTGTCCTGGGCAAGATCGATGCGGTGGAGCTCTATCCTGACTATGGTCTCCGGTTTCTGCACTGGTACCGTTCCCTGAACTGCGGCTACAGGCTCCCGGTAGTGGGGGGGACCGACAAAATGGGAGCGGGGACGTCTGTTGGCGAAAACCGCACCTACGCCCAACTCGGTGGTGAGCCGGTGAATCAGGCCAACTGGGCCAGGGCGGTGCGTAACGGCAACACATTCCTGACCACCGGCCCATTGCTGCTCTTTGAAGCAGACGGTCGTGTACCGGGCCAGGAGATCGGCTTGGGGCAGGGCGGCGGCAACATCGAGGTTCTAGCTCAGGCACGGTCCACCATGCCCGTGCATCGCGTGGAAGTCGTGTTGAACGGTCGTGTGGTGGCCTCACGAGAGAACCGTGAGGGGGCTCGAGAGATCACGCTGAAGGAGCGTGTCCGGGTGCCGGGGCCGGGTTGGCTGGCTGCGCGGTGCTCCTCGAAAGTGCGTCCCAGATTGCTTGCGCACACCTCCCCGGTGTATGTGCAGGTTCCCGGACAGGAGGTTTTCTCCGAAACGGCGGCAGCGTACATGCTGACGCAGATTGAGGCCGCGCAGACCTGGGTGGAGACCCTGGCGACGCGGCCCGACCCGGAGCGTTTCGAAAGAATTCGAAAGGTCTTCACCGATGCCCATGCCATCCTGCGTCGCAGGCTGCACGAGCATGGGATCAAGGGCTGATCGAGCTGCCAAACTCGGAGCTAAACCGGATGCGCCTTGGCGGCCCTGAGCCGCTCACGCCTAAGCTGACATCCGCGACGCATTGCTCAACGGCAACGGAGGCGAGCGGGTGTATACTGCTGTCCACCAGGAGTTCGGAATGGAATCCTGGGGATACATCGTCTGAACAGCCGTGCGGTGCGAGACCCGGACGGCGGGTGATTCGGCAGGAGTCGAAGCCAGGGAGATTGCAATGCAGCGAACGGTCTCATTCACGCTGAACGGCAAGCCGACGAGCGTGACGGTCGATGACGAGCGCATGCTGCTATGGGTGTTGCGCAACGATCTCGGAATCACCGGCGCAAAGTTCGGCTGCGGCACCGCACTTTGCGGCGCGTGTACGGTCATCGTGGGCAAGGACGCTGTCAGGTCCTGCTCAACCCCGATCAGGGATGTTGCCGGCAAACGCGTGCTGACGATCGAGGGTCTTGGCAAGGATGGGCAGCTTCACCCGATCCAGAAAGCGTTTCTCAAACACCATGCGTTTCAGTGCGGCTACTGCACGCCCGGAATGATTCTCAACGCATACGCGCTGCTGCTGAAGAAGCCCCAGCCGACGCATGCCGACATCGTCGGCCACCTCGACGACAACCTGTGCCGCTGCGGCTCGCACGTTCGGATCATAGCAGCCATCCAGGAGGCTGCCAGTGCGATGAAGGGAGGTGCGCGATGAGAACGGACGATCTGAGCCGCCGCGACTTCCTCTCAGTGGCGGAGTCGGGCCTATTCGTGTTTTTCCCTCTCGAGCCACTGGCCGCGTTTCAGGAGCCGGCGCGGCTTCCGGCCAGGCAGGGTTACCCGACAGACTTCAACGCGTACCTTCGAATCGACGCCGGCGGCCGGGTCACGTGTCTCGTCGGGAAGGTCGAGCTCGGCCAGGGGTCGAAGACGGCGCTCGCGCAGATCCTCGCCGAGGAGTTGGACGTCGCGCTCGACTCGGTCGACATGGTGATGGGCGACACCGACATCTGTCCATGGGACATGGGCACGTTCGGCTCGCTGAGCATCCGGCAGTTCGGCCCAATCCTGCGCGGAGCCGGAGCCGAGGCCCGGGCCGTGCTTCTCCAAATGGCGACCGAGCATCTCCAGGTGGAGGCCGGCCGGCTCCGGGTGAAGGCCGGCGTCGTCACGGACTCAGCGGCACCGGGCAAGCGTGTTACCTACGCACAATTGGTTCAGGGGAAACGCATTGAGCGACACCTTGAGAAGGTGCCGGTGAAGCCTGTGGCGGCATACACCGTCGTCGGGCAGTCGCCCCGCCGCAAAGATGCCATCGAGAAAGTCACAGGAAAGGCCAGATACGCCGGCGACATGGCGATTCCAGAAATGCTGCATGCGCGGATTCTCAGGCCGCCGGCGCACGGGGCAACTCTCAAGGATGTGGACACGAGCGCCGCTGAGAAAGTACCTGGCGCTCGTGTGGTGAAGGAAGGCGATTTCGTTGCCGTGCTCCACGAGCGGCGCGACCTCGCCGATCAGGCGTTGGGATTGATGAGGGCTCAGTTTGAGCTCCCGCGGCCCAGCGTGGACGATCAGGCGATCTTCGACCATCTGCTCAAGACTGCGCCGCGAGGCCAAGTGCTGAACGAAAGCGGCAGCCTTTCGGAAGGGGAGAGACTGGCGGCGGCCATTGTCGATGAGACGTATCTCAACAGCTATGTGGCGCACGCAGCGATGGAAACGCACTCCGCGACCGCGACGATCGAGGGCGGTAAAGCCACCGTGTGGGCCTCCACCCAAACGCCCTTCCCGGTAAGACAGCAGGTGGCGCAGGCGCTCGGTTGCACTCCGCAGGACGTGCGCGTTATCACTCCCTATGTCGGCGGCGGCTTCGGCGGCAAGAGCGCTTCCAGGCAGGCCGTCGAAGCAGCCCGGCTGGCGAAGTTCACCGGCAAGCCTGTCCAGGTGGTTTGGGACCGCGCTGAGGAGTTCTTCTATGACACATTCCGGCCGGCTGCTGTCGTGAAGATCCGCTCAGGCCTGACGGGCGACGGAAGGATTTCGTTCTGGGATTACAGCGTCTATTGCGCCGGCGACCGTGAGGCAAAGCAGTTCTATGACATCCCCCACCAGAGGACGGTCTCATCCGGCGGCTGGGGTGGAGGGAACCCAGCGGGGCTGCACCCGTTCAGCGTTGGTCCGTGGCGCGCGCCGTCGGTCAATACGAACACCTTCGCCCGCGAGTCGCACGTGGACATCCTCGCGGCAAAGGCCGGCATCGATCCTCTCGAGTTCCGTTTAAGCCACCTGACGGACAAGCGCATGCGGCGCGTTCTGGAAGCCGCGGCGAAACGGTTCGACTGGAAGTCCGGGCGGGCGCCCAGCGGGCGTGGCGCGGGCGTCGCCTGCGCGATCTATCTGGGTACGTATGTCGCCACCATGGCGGAGGTGGCGGTCGACAGGAGCACCGGGCGCGTCGAGGTCCAGCGGGTCGTCTGCGCGCAGGATCAGGGCGTCGTTGTCAATCCGGACGGCTCGCGACAACAGATGGAAGGCAGCATCACCATGGGTCTCGGCTATACGCTGGCCGAGGAGGTGCACTTCAAGAATGGCGAGGTCCTCGATCACAATTTCGACAGCTACCAGATCCCGCGCTTCTCCTGGCTGCCGAAAATCGAGACAGTCCTGATCGAGAACCCGGAAGTGCCGGCATCGGGATGCGGCGAACCGCCAATTGTCACAATGGGCGCCGTCGTTGCGAACGCAGTCCATGACGCCGTTGGAGCCAGACTAGTTCAGTTGCCGATGACTCCGGCTCGCATCCTGGAGGCGCTCCGGCGCGGATAATTCGCGGAAATGGCTTTAATGCCGGGCGCGGCGCCCGGTCAATCGCTGTATACTGCTTGCACGCAAAATGCGATGAGCACCGGCCAGGACGGACTGCCGCGGAGACTCGGGCTGTTGGACGCCACTTCGATCGTCATCGGGACGATGGTCGGCGCCGGGATCTTCATCGTTCCGGGGTCGATCGCGCGAGA
>JAEHDI010000688.1 GCA_016880505.1 Bryobacterales bacterium
GCGTACCAGGCGACGCACCCCCAGGTGAGGAAAAACCAGAATGGTCGCGACGGCATCGACGCTCCTCAGCCCGCCTTCCTTCTCCGGCCAGCCCACGAACCGGCGAGCATTCCGGTTGCCGCCAAACCGAAGGAGGCAAGTCCGGCCACCTCTACGTGCCTCGCCAGCCCTGACAGCAGGAAAGCGATCGGACTGACAGCCCCGCCGACAATGGCGGCGATCGCGCCGGTTTTGTTGGCGCCTTCCCAATAGCAACAGGCGACGAGCAGAACCGAGATGCTCGAGAGGTAGATGTTTGATGTGATTGCCAGATAGTCCCAAGCACGCCCAGGAATCTCGTACCAGAGCCCGTACGCGAGCAGGAACAGCCCGATGCCGAGGATGATAACCCGGTTCACCAACAGCCCGCCTTTTTCCGAAAACGGCCCTTTCTTCAGCGGCCGGATGACGTCATTGTAAAGAATACTGCCCCAGGAGAGCATGTAGCTTGAGTCGGTGGACATCTCGGCCGCCAGCATGGCGGCCACAACAAGTCCGAGCAGTCCGGCAGGCAGCAACCGCGCAAGGTAGGCCGGCATGACGTGAATCGGGCTGAGGGACTCGCTTCTGGCTCCCAGCATCGCCAGCGCCGCCATTCCCCAGTACGCCGGAATCAGATACCGACCGACGAAGAAGATGCTGGTTCTGGTGTACATTCGCTGTGCCGTCTCCGGGTCTTTGGCCGAAAGCACCCGCTGGATGTAAGTCTGCCATGTGAGCACGACCGCAAGCATGCTGAACGCCTGCCAGAGTACGTAGGCTGGCCCCATCCCGGGGCTGGTAAACGGGTTAAACGCTCCATCTCCGCGCTCCGAGGCGACGACGGCGACAACCTTTTCCCAGCCCGCATCCGAGGCGACGAGTATCGTCACCAGAACCACACCACCGCCGAGGACGAGGAATTGCAGGTAGTCGGTCACAAGTACTGAGAGCATCCCTCCGAGCACGGTGTACACGAGGACCATCAGTAGCAGGCCGGTCATCGTGACCTCCAGGTAGCGCATCGGCATCCCGGTGACGATCGTCAGAAATTCGCCTCCCACCCGCAGGAAGATTCCCATGTTCAGAAGACCGCCAAGCACCATGACCAGCCCGGCAAGCAAGCGCACTCGGGATCCGAAACGGCGCTCAAGCAATTCCGGAATGGTGAGCGCGCCGGAGGCCCGCAGTGGTTTGATCACAAAGCCGGTCCAGCCGACGGCGGCGATAGCGATGGTCAGCAGGATCCCTGGGATGGCGCCGGCGAACCCGTTCTTGTATCCGAGTTCAGCCGTGTACATCGCGGTGACGATGCCGAACTCCGTGGCCGCTAGCGAGGCGATGCCCAGCGAAACGTCCATTTCGCGGCCGGCGACGAGGAAATGCTCGACCTTGCCGACGTAGCGCCGCATCGCCAGCCCGGCGGCCATCGTTCCAGCGAGGTAGATCGCAATGATCGACCAGTCCAATAGTCCGAGGGCGCTCGTCATTGGAGTTGTGTGGGTTTGCCTCCAGCCTGTCTCATAGAATCTCTCGAAACATCGCCTCGAAGTATGATAATGCGTGCCGAGGAAAACATGGCAGCCAGCAAACATCCAGTTCCCAGTTCTCATCCGAAACGCCGCGAGTTTCTGTTCGCCGCGGGCGCGTCGCCGCTCTCCGCGCGTGCTGTAGCCGTGCAGGGGAGTGCTCCGGCCGGTGGCGGAAAGCCCGTCGGAGTCGGTTTGATCGGCTGCGGCGGCCGGGGTTCACACCTGATTCAGACCGCCCGCCAACTGAACGACGTCGGCGTTCCGGCGGAAGTCGTTGCGGTGTGCGACATCTACCAGCCGAGGCTGGAGCGCCTGGCGACGCGCATGAAAGCGAAGGAATACAGCCGCTCCGCTGAACTCGTCCGCGATCCGCGAGTGAACGCGGTTATCGTCGCCACGCCAGATCGGCTGCACGTCCACCATGCGCTCGAAGCCGCACGCGCCGGCAAAGATGTCTATTGTGAAAAGCCGCTCACGCACTGGGCGCAGTTCGACAAACTTAAGGAACTGGTGCGGGAAGTGCGCGCGCGGAAAACGGTCTTTCAGGTCGGCGCGCAGTGGGTCTCCGACCCGATGTGGGCGCGCGCGGCTGAGCAGATCAGGGGCGGCGTCATCGGCAAAGTTGTCCATGCGCAGACCGGCTACTTCCGCCACGGCGACAGCGGCGAGCGCGGCATGCCGATTGACGACCCGAATGCGCAGGCGGGCCACGGGCTAGACTGGGAGGCCTTCCAGGCCGATGCGCCGCGCCGCGACTTCACCGTGTCGCGTTTCTTCCAGTGGCGCATGTACGCCGACTATTCCGGTGGTCCGGTGACGGATCTCTATCCGCACCCGCTGACCCGGCTACTGAAGGCTCTGGGAGTGGGGATGCCGAAGAAAGTCGTCGCCTTCGGCGGCAAGTTCTTCTACGACGGCAACCGCGATGTTCCGGACACGTTCGACATGCTCATTGAGTACCCCCAGGGTATGACGGTGTCGCTACTCGGCACGATCGTGAATGACACCATGATTGAGACCGTCATCCGCGGCTCCGAAGGCACGGTGAGATTCTCGGGCGAGGCGCAGTTGTCTGTGTCCCCGCAGCCCGGCGCTCCCGAACGCCGGCGTACGATCGCGACGGATCGTACAGGACTTGACCACATGCGCGATTTCATCGAGTGTGTTCGAACCCGCCAGCGACCCATGTGTGACATTGAGCTCGGCTACGCCGTGCAAACGGCGCTGATCATGGGAATGCGCTCGTACCTGGAAGGAAAAGTGGCGTACTTCGACGCCGACAAAGAGGAGATCAGGATGTCATGATTACCCGCCGCGCTTTTCTCGTCGGGGGAGCTCTGTTCCCCCTCACGGATGCCGCCGTCCGCAGTGACCACGTCAAGGGTGAGAAGGTCTCATTCCACCAGGACGCTCGGCTTCTTTTCGAGTACCGATAGTTCGCAGACGCCCCGAAGACCTATGTTCACCCGTTCTGCGCGCCGGACGGGAACGTCACCCTCGACAGCCCGGCGGACCACGTGCACCATCGCGGGGTGATGCTGGCCTGGAGCGACGTCAACGGCTTCGACTTTTGGGGAGAGCAGAATCCGGGCAAGCATGGCCGAATCGTCCACCGGCGATTCGAGGAACTTCGCAAGGCCAGGCTTGTCTCGCTCGAAGACTGGGTCGCCGAAGGCAAAACGCTCCTCACCGAGCGGCGCACCATTGCCGTGCCCATCTCTTCCAAAGATGCAGTGTGGCTCGACTGGACGAGCGACCTCAGCGCCGTTTCCGGACCGGTCCAGCTCTCGGCGGCGGAGCACGTCTACAACGGGCTGGGAGTCCGGTTCGCACACGAGCTGGATGGTGGCAACGTTCTGAACTCGAAGGGAACCACCGGGATCGAGAAGACGAATGGCGATGACGCGGACTGGTGCGCCTACTCCGCGGCGGTTCGGAATCGCGGCGTAGCGGGCACAGTAATCCTTAACCATCCCTCCAACCCCCGCCATCCGATCCCGTTTTTCGTGATGAACAAGCCGTTCGGCTATATCAGCGCCGCCCCGACGTTTCGTGAGCCTTTCCGGCTGGAGATGGGCCGTCCGTTGCGTCTACGGTTCGCTGTGGTTGGTTTCAACGGGGAACCGACCGTGGAGCGAATGAACGGTATGTTCCGGCAATGGGTCCACGGGGGTAGCTCCCGGGGGATTATCGGTGGGCGACGTCGACTGAGCGCGATCAGGATTCGCGTGCCGCGCGGATCATGGCGCGGAGATTCTCGGGCGGGGTGACCGCCGGAATCGCGCACCCGGCGTTGAGAATGAAGCGCGGGGTATCGGCGAAGACTCGGAGCACCGCGCGTGTCTTTTCTTCGACGAGTTGTGGAGTTCCAAGCGCGAGCACGCCGCTCGGATCGATATTTCCCACAAATACTGCACGATCCTTCATGACATCGTGCGCCAGTTGGGAGCTTGTCTTGTAGTCAAGTTCCAGCCCGTCGGCTCCCGTCGAGAGCATGTCCTCGAGAATCTTGTCGGTCTTGCCGCAGATGTGCAGGAGATACGGAAGCCCGCACGCGTGGGCGCACTCGACGACCTTTCTCTCGTACGGCAGCGCGAATTCGCGATACATCCGCGGCGATACCATGTCCGGGCCAGCGGGGCTGTCGCCGTTGGAGACCATGTGCGCCCCGGTTCCAGCCATCAGCCTGATGAACTGGCTCGTCGCTTCGGTGCAGTAGTCAAGCAGTTGTTCAACAAATGTCCGTTTTTCCGGCTCGGAGATATCAAGTATCCACCCCTCCATGGACCGCATGGCCGAGGCGAGAGAGAAGGGTAGCTGGTCGCAGTTGCCGCGCAGGAAGAATTCGTCGCCAAACTGGCGCTCGAGCAGCCGCACGGCCTCAAGCCACACCTGGACCTGCCAGTATCGCCCGACGTCCACTGGCGGCAGCCCTGCAACGTCCTCCAACCGTTCCAGTCGCCTCCCGACGCACCGCGCCGGCATGTCCTCTGGGAAGTCCACCGGCACGCCGAGTGCTCCGGCCAGGACGGACGTGTCAATCTCGACGAGGATTCCGTCGTAGCCGTACTTTTCGACGGCCACCGCATAGGAATGCGCGATCGCCTCGGCACTTTCGCGGTACTGCCGCATGGTGCAGCCGGCCTCTCGGACGGCCATCATGAAGTTGTGGAGCATCACCGGCACCCGGTCCGGCCGCTCTCCGCGCAGGGCGCACGTGATTCGCTCGTAACCGTTCATTTCGCCTCCTCCAAGAGGAAGCCCCGCACCCCTGCCCACATCGCGTCCAGGACATCCGCGAGTTCGTGGTCCGACTCCAATAGCTCCAGCCTGACACTTGGCCGGAGCTTCGCGAACTCGATGGAGTACTCGTGCGGCACGACCATATCGTTCCGGCCGTGGTACACCAGGGCCGGCTGCCTGACGTCCGGATAGTTTTCGTACTGTAAGCCGTCCGCGATCAGTCCATAATGAACACGGCGTTGTCTTTGCTCGGCGTAATGATACAAGGAAAGCCAACCCGTTCGCTTCCATTCCTCGAGTTGCGCGGGTTCGAGCGTCTCCGTCCAGCGTCGCGCAAATCCGAAAGCCGGCGCCAGCAGGACAACCCGGCGCACCTCCGGATGACGTGCGGCGTAAAGCGACGCGAGGTAGCCTCCCATACTCGACCCGATCAGCACTACTGGCTCTCCTGCAGCGAGGCGCTCGATCACACGAACCTGGCCGGAGATAGTGAGGTGCTCGAAGTCTCCTTCGGAGAGGTCGGGCACCTGGATTCTTGACCCCGCCTCGTCGAATCGTTCGCGGAAGTGCCTTGCCTTTCTCGAGGAGGGCCCCGACGCAAACCCGTGGAGATAGATGATCTGTTCGTTCACTTTTCGTCCTTCGGCTGCTTGGGTGATTCTGTGAACTTCACTTCAGCCTCGGCCGAGAACTTGCGAAACGTGCCGTATTGGAACAGATTCTCCACCATGAGCTGATCGGCGGCGTACTGGCGGTGCACGACGCTGGCGGGCATCAGCGCACCATGGCCGGTCATTGCGTAATCTACGGTCGCTTCGTCGCGGATTACGTACCTGTCACGCTCACGCACCGTGACCAGCTTGATTCGTAGCGGCAGGAAGTCCGTTTCCCGTACCCACAACTCGCCCTGAAGCGGTCTGCGCACCACCTTGCGGTTCTCAAAGATCGTGACTCCGCCCTGGTCACCTGTCTGGCGGAAGGAGAGCGCGATCGCCTCGTCCGGGCCGACTCTGGCTTTGCCCGCGAACTGGAATTCGTATTTCTCAAGCCGCCGCTGTCCAAACAGCAGGATCAATTGTCCAAAATCGGAGACAGCGCCGGTGAGCCCGTGCCGCTCGAATTCCTCGAGGAGACGCTTCTTAAGCCGGTCGTCCTGAGATCTCATCCCTTCGGCGAGCGTTTGACGCGCTTTTTCGCGGGCTTTGATCGCACGCCCGTCGACGGAGACGACTTCCCGAAACTCGTGGAGGGAATCCGGCGCTTCGCTGAAGGCCGAGTAGCCGTACTCGGACACGATCTGTTTCGTCGCGTACTTCGGGGCTGAAAGCTTTTCGCCGCCGCTTCCGATGTGGGGACGAAATCGAGAAACGCCCTTCCGGGCGCGCTGTTTCAGCGTCTCTTCGCCGAGAACATCAGGCGCGAGCCTTCGGAACGCTTCCGCTTCTTCGGCAACCCGGGCGAGAATCTTGCCGGTGTCCACTTGGGCGCGCACCGGTAGAGTGGCTGACAATAACACGAAGAGCACGCAAGTGCGCATTGGTGTTAGCTCCGCGTTGTTAGCTCCGCTGGTTCAGCCAGAGATCGATCGGCTTTCCTGCCGCCACGGGCCGGAACGGCAGGCTCACCTTACGGCCCTCACCGGCGGAGGCGTACCCGGCGTACAGCGCTTCCATGACCACGCACCCGTCTTCTCCGGTCGCCTGCGGCGTCTCCTTGCCACGGACGCAGCGCGCGAAGTGCCGCATCTCCTGCGGGAAACCGTAGTTCCACAGTTCCTCGAAAACGGGGTAGGTCCAGCCTTTGGTCGTCGGAGCCTTCTCGACCGCGTATCCATAGCCGTACTCGCTATACGTGGGCAGCGCATTACCCATATGAAGGTTGGCGTAGGTGACACCGCCCTCGCCATAGACCTCGATGCGGTCGTCCATTCCGCCACGGCGCGCCCAACTGTCCTCGATGAGGCCGACCGCGCCATTCTGAAATTCGATCACGCAGATGCAGTCGTCCTCGCCCTTCGTCTTGCTGGAATGCACGTAGGTGCCCATGTTGCAGAAGACGCTCTTGATCGCCGGGCGCCCGAGCAGCCAATAGCAAAATGCGATGCCGTGGCACCCCATGTCCATGAAGACACCACCGCCCGAGCGTTCGAC
>JAEHDI010000689.1 GCA_016880505.1 Bryobacterales bacterium
CTGCGTCACGCGAGAGAGACTGCCGTCCTTCCTCGGAGATCGCGAAGCTATCAAAGGCAAAGAACACATCCCGCAGCCCTGCTGCATCGGCCGCCGCTTGCTCGGACCGGATTTCATCCATTTGACGGCCGCTCTGTGACGGATCCAGCTTCGCCATCATGGTGCCGCCGTTCACGCGTTCCTCACCGGGATTCTTATCGAGTCCGCGCAACCCGCCGGATCCTTCTCGACCGGCCATCGAGGTATCCGGAAAGTTGGGGCTGACCCCGCCACTGGTTGGCCCGCCGGTGGAACCGGTACCAGGAGCCCCTTTGGCCATACCTGACTGTGAGGATTGGGTATCCCCGCCTGATTGCACCGACTTCTTCGAACAGCCCGACATCGTGACCAGCAACAGGCCGGCCAACATCGGAATAGACCATTGTGACAACGTCGCTCTCATAGATTCGCTCCTTCTCCTAAAGACATCCTCCGGCCTGTCCGGGAAGATCTCTTCACTGTGTGTAATCGTGCATGTTGACACGGTGAATTATGACGCCGGCGACCAGGCCGGCGCACTGTTGTGCGTTCCCGTAAACGTGACCCGCTCCAAATCTTTTCCGTCTGCATTGATCATGTAAATCTGACTCTTCCCGTCGACGGTCGAACTGAACACGAGATGCCTCCCGTCGGGAGACCAGGATGGCGAATCCTCTACGCCGGGCCCTGCTGTGAGCTGCACGCGCTTCTGCCCGTCCGGAGTGATGAGGCACAGCTTATACTCTTTCTTGGGCGTCCGGCATACATACGCGATCCAGTTTCCCCTGGGCGACCAGGCCGGCGCCGCATTATAGTCCCCCTCAAACGTCAATCGGCGGACGTTGGTGCCATCGGCACTCATGAGAAAAACCTGCGGCCCGCCGCTGCGATCCGATGTAAACACCAACTCCCTCCCCGATGGAGCCCAGGAAGGAGAGAGATCACCGGATGCATGAGTGGTCATTCGCTGCATCGCCTTCGTTCTGGTATCCAGCTTGTACAGTTCTGAATTGCCCTCATGGCTCGACGCAAACGCCAGGAAGTTGCCATCGGGCGACAACGCCGGCGTGATGTTCAATCCAGGCAACGAGACAATCGTCCATCGCTTACCGGTGGCCAATTCGATCATATCGATATCCTGCGTATTGCGATTGCGATACGCAGTAAACACCAGAAAACGACGGTCGGGAGACCAGCGTGGCATCAGATTCAAAAATCCATCCGAGGTCAGCTGGCGTGGCTCATACCCGTCATAGTCCATGACGAACAGCTCTCGCGCCGTCCCTTGCTCGGAAACGTAAGCAATTTTCGTGCGGGCAATACCAGGTTCTCCGGTGTACCGGAACACCAGCTCGTCTGCAAAGCGATGCGCCATCAGGCGTACGACCGATGAAGACCCGACATAGCGCTTTCCACCAACGATTTCATCCGATTCGCCATCGTAGACGAAACCGTCCATGTTCACTTCAGCGTCCTTGTCCCCGGCCTTCGCGCCGGCCTTCCCCCATACCAGCACCGAGACCCCGTTTTCTTTCGCCTGTTTGAACACCGGGTGTGGGCCGGTGCCTACATCGCGCACTTTGATCCCGATACTGGGAAGATCCACCAGTGAGAAGACGAGCGAACGCCGGATGTCGGCTTTTAACACTTCCTCGATCCGTCCCCCTAACCACTCCGGTCCGCCTGAATTCTGAATACCGATGACGCCCAGCGGAATTTTCTGGAAGTCGGGCCTCGTGGCCTCAAGAAACACGTCGGTCGCACCGGACTCGATGATCCCGATGAGCCCGCCCAATACCAAGCAACCCGCTGTGCACCACGTTCGGAATGTCATGAGTTATCCGTTTTGCTCCCCCACTGTAAACGTGAAGTGCGCATCAAAGTAAGATTCAGTAAGATCCGCGGGAAACCCCGGCAGGGGATTGGCGGTCACCACCGCCCGCTTCCCCGCCAGATCGAAATATTCGTTTCCGGAGGATTGCTCGATCGCCACTCCAGTCACGCTCCCGTCCCGATGCAATCGGAACTTCACCACAACACTGTACACCTGCGCCGTCACATCAACCGGAGGCGCCGACCACATGCTGCTGATCCTGCGTCGCACTTGCGCCAGATAGGCATTGGAGCCCGGAGCCATCCCGGGAACTTTCAATGTCGTGTCCACGGCTTTCACGCTCGGCGCTTTCGCCTCCAGCTGCGGAGTCGGCGCCGGCTGCGATTCCACATGGGCCGCCCTGGACTCTTTCGGCAACTCCGGCTTCTTAATCTTGTTGAGTTCTTCGTCCAGCTCCCGGTTCAGCTCCTCAGTCAGAGACGTCCGCGGCTTCGTTTCGACCGGTTTTTTCGTGACGACCTTCGTCTCGGACACCACAGGAACATCCGGCAATTTCAGCTTGGAGACATTCGCAACCGCCGGCTCATGAACTTTTTTCGGCTTGTCAGCCGGGCTGAAATCGCCGAACTTCGGAGCGTCCGGAGGCAACTCAATGCCCTTCAAGAGATCGCGCATCGGATCTTGCGCGGCCTTGGAGGGAACGGCAGCTGCTCGCTGAGCCACCGGCGGCGCGACCGGAGCGGCTTTGACCGGAGGCGTCGGGGCCGGAGTGGCCATCTGCTTCACCGGCGCTTTCACCGGTTCAACCGGCTTGACCGGCTCAACTGCCTTGGCCGGAGGGGTCGGCATACTGGCAAGGGAAATTTCGATGGACGCCAACGGCCGTTCCCCATGTTGCGGCAACCGCACCCACGTCACGAGAATAAAAACGACCAGATGAAACGCCAGCGACCACACCACGGCCCGCTGAAGACGACGGGTCAACTGGCTCTGCAGTCCCTCATCCAGCCAGGCCCGTGAGTGCGCTGCAACCTGTACCATGGCCAATCGTTGCCCTATTTAGTTCGACGCGGGATCGCCACGTCTGTCACCCGTTCAGGCCCGGTAGGATCGGTCACCATCCCCAACTTCTCAATCCCGGCCGTCTTCACCCCGTCCATCACCTGCACCACCACACCGTAGGGCACGTCGCGATCGGCCCGAAGATAGACCGACACATCGGCATGTTCCTCTTTCAGGAGTTTCAGCTTGCGCTCCAACTGGACGGCACTCACCTGATCCTTATCGAGATACAAGCGTTGATCCTTCTCGATCGTCAGTACCGCCCGTATTTCCGGCTTGATCGTGTTCGACGCGGACGTAGGCAGCTTGATATCCATGCCACGGTAAAGCATCGGCGCGGTCACCATAAAAATAACCAGCAAGACCAGCACGACATCGACCAGGGGAATGATGTTGATCTCCGCCATGAAGCGGCGCTGACGCGTTTCCAGGATCATCCCTGCGTCCCCGCGGAAACCGGCTTGGACTTCGATGACATCAGCGTCAGGAGTTCGACCGTCACCGTATCC
>JAEHDI010000690.1 GCA_016880505.1 Bryobacterales bacterium
GAACTCGCCGATCGCGGCTACGAGGAAGCGAAGCGGAAGGCGCGTTTCCTCGAGATCCTGGCGGTGGACGAAGCGGAATGGACGGTCCTGATGGCCGACCGCAGAAGCCGCCGGCGGCCGGAGTGGATTCAGCCGAAGTTCGTGGACGTCCAAGGAATGGCACTGGTCAAGAACCAGCATCCGGCACACGACCTGAGCGACGAACTGGCCCAGCCTCTCGATCGCCTCAAATTCGAGGATACACTCACCGAGATCACCGGTCTCGGCCCGTACAAATCCGCGGACTACGGCTTTGTGAACAGGAACGGGCAGCAGGGGATCCAGGTCAGAGTCCACGAGAAAATGTACGGCCCGCCGTTCCTGAACACCGGGATTTTCATTTCCGGATCGAACTCCGAGGGCCTGAAACTCGGTATCGCAGGACGATTGACGTTCATCGACGCTCTGGCTCCAAACTCGGAATGGCGCACGGATTTCAGCCTCGGCACCGACAACCGCTTGGCGACGGAATACTATTACCGGCTGAAAGGGACAAGCTTCTTCGCGGCGCCGAGCTGGTTCCTTTACGAGCGGTCCCAGGATTTCTATAACCACGGAAACACTGCTCTGTTCTCGTACAAGGTCCGGGAGACCGGCGGAAACTTCGACCTGGGTTATGCCGCCGGCCGGTTTTCAGAGTTCCGGCTGGGCTACAAGGTGAGCAAGCTCCACACCTATGTCACAAGTGGGACTCCCGACCTGAAGTCGCTCAGCGGCATGGTGGGCGCCATACGATTGCGGTTTACACACGATCGAATGGACCAGATCGTGCCGAGTAAGGGGCTCTACTTCTCCTTCGATGGTGAGTGGGTGAACAGATGGCCAGGTGCGCGCAAACAGTTCCCGATTCTTGAGTCCAGGATTGCATACGCGAGGAAGTTTGGGGAGTCTTACTCCATGCTGAACACAATGAGCGGCGGCACCACCGTGAACACCGGCTTCGGCTTCCCGCCGTTCACGCTCGGCGGGCCGACCCGGCTGGCCTCGCTTGCGCGGTACCAGCTCATCGGGAACCACTATTACTACAACGGGTTGTACTTGATGCGGTCGCTGTCTAAGGAGAAGCTGTCGTTCCTGAGCAGTTTTCGGGCGATGCTGGGCTACGAAATCGGGAACGCGTTCACCTCTGGCGATCCACCGCGACCGTTCAACGACGGTGTGGTCGGCCTGATCAGGGAAACCCCCGTCGGAGTCGTGTTTTTTGGCGGCAGCTTCGGCGAGCGCGGCGAGAAGAAGGTCTTCTTCACCGTGGGACGGTTCTCTTACTGATGAGCGCTGCGACCGGGCATTTTTCTCTCGAACATAAAGCGCACCTTTGGCAGGCGACGTGCTCCGTCATTTCCGGTAGGCGCCTCGAGGCGATTCCAAGAGGAGTCCGTTGCGTCGCCTGTCAGGAGCGTTTCCGCTCGGATTGTGATTTGGCGCAGCCTGCCGAACTGGCCACCTGATGGCGCGCCGAAGGAGATGTTGATATGAGATTGAACGCGATGGTGCACGTGGGCTTGGCCCTCGTGGCCGTTCTGGTCCAGGCAGGATGCAACAAGGATACCGGGCCAACCCAGGATGTCGTGGCGCCAGAGAAGACAACTGGCGCTCGGGGCGGCGACTCCGGAGTTACCCGCACGGCGAAGCTTCCGGCTAATACCGTGACCCTGCCGGAAGGGACCCCCCTCACCGTGCGAACCACGACCGCTTTGTCCACCAATACGCAGGAGGCGGGGCAAACGTTCACCGCCCATCTGGAGAAGCCCCTGGTCTATGGCGGTCGCGAGATCGCTCCGAACGGTGCGGAGGTGCAGGGCAGAATTGTCGAGGCGGATAAAGGCGGGCGGGTGAAGGACCGCGCCAGCCTGGCTGTTCAGTTGACGCGGCTGCATACAGCCGGCGGCCATGTCGTCGAGATTTCGACCAGCACCATTACTCGCGAGGCGAGAGCCACCAAGGGCAAGGACGCCGCGAAAATCGGAATTGGCAGCGGCGTAGGCGCGGCCATTGGTGCCATTGCCGGAGGCGGGAAGGGTGCGGCCATCGGCGCGGCCGCCGGCGCCGGGGCGGGGACCGGCGTGGTGCTAGCCACGCACGGCGATCCCGCCGTAATCCCGAGCGAAAGCGTGCTGGACTTTGCGCTTAGCGCCCCGGTCACCGTCGCCGAGTTGAGGTAAAAGGTCTTCATTATTGACACCGCTGGAGGACCCATGGGCTCGAATTCAGAGGGGACGATGAACCTGCGAATGGGGGCGAGAATTCTCGCCGCAACCTTCCTGTTGAGCGCCGTCGCTGGCGCTCAGGTCAAGGTGTCGGAAATAAGGATCAAAACCGATCCGGAGAACGCAACGATCCGGCCCTTCGAGACCGCCGTTTTGCAGGTGTTGATCTATGGTGAGCCGCCCGACCTCGAAGGCAAACCGAAGCGGGTTCGTCTCCAGGGTAGCGCCGAGTTTCAGGTAGCAGACCGGGGTGGTGGCTGGCTGTCGAGACCGTTCCGCTATCAGGGAAGCGAGGACGAACCGTTCTACGGAGACCAACAGGAGGGGTTGCGCCGGATCCTGAGCCGAACCCAAGAGACCTTCGTCTTACAAGACGCCGTCCTTTACACCGCGCCGGAACGGCCGGGAAAGTACCAGGTTCAGGCTTCTCGGGAGGGCAAAACGGCAACCGTTACGATCCGGGTGGATCCCGGTGCGCCTTCCTACCGGAAACCGGAGAAGGTCTCGTTTCCCTCCGAGCCTTTGTCGCGGGACAAGTACCGGAAATGGGCCGAGCATTACGCACCGTTCATCGCCCAGGAAACCTGGTTCCAGCCCAAGGCCGACTTCCTCGCGCGTTTTGACTACGATGGCGATTGGCGGGGCGACAACAACTGGGATGCGCTCAACGAAGGCGCCTCGCAAGCCTATGTCTACTACACTGTCATGGAGACCCAGACCCATTGGTTCCTGATCTATAACCTGTTCCACCCGCGCGATTATTCGGACAAGTGCGTGGCCGGCTCCTGTCACGAGGACGACAACGAGGGACTGATCCTCACGGTGCGGCAAGACGGATCGGCGTTCGGGCGGCTGGAGACCATGGAAACGCTGGCCCATAACAACATCTACTCCTATCGCGCCGACCGCCGCGTGCAAGACGGCGTGCACGACATCGATGGCAATGTGGAACTGCGCGACCAGTCCCACCCGGTGGTGTTCGTCGAGGCCGGCGGCCACGGCATCTACGGTTCCCAGGACAGTCATTCGCGGTATTCCCTGGAGCGGGACGAATTCACCGCGAGCACGGGGGTGACCTACCTGTACACAGGCGCCTCCGAGAAGCCGAGGTGCGCCGACGACCGCCGGGTTGGCTACGATCTGTTGCCCATCTACGAGCAGTGGTGGTTGAGGGCGCAGGAGGGTAGCGGCCGCAACGATCGAACCTTCGACGAATATTTCGTCTACCAGCCTCTGGGCGGAAGGCCAGGAACCTCGTACGAGAAGGTTGCCGGCAGCTTTCTTGGCCGCAAGGAAGCATCGAACAAGGCCAAGCCCTTCTGGGGCTGGCACGACGAGCGTACCCAAAAGCAGAACGTCCTTGCCACGGGACAGTGGGGGTTAGACCCGGCTTACGCTGTCTCGCGAAATCTGCGCTTTTCGGCGGATGAGCCTTTTTCCTTGGAGTACGTTTTCAATCCGTACCTCCAAACCGCCGCTCCGGGGGCGGCGCCGGTATTGGCGCCGGCAGTGATCACGGAAGCAACCTTTCAGGAGATCATTCCGCGCCAGAGTGGGAACTATGATCCGAATGCTAGTGAAGGCCAGCTCGATCTCCGGCTCTACGTCGACGGAACGGTCGAGGTATCCCTCCAGGGGGACCGCATTCGGTACGAGGTTCGTAGCGGAAGGCCCCCGCGGGATGACGGCTCGGAACTGACGCAGCCGATACCTCGTGGGACCTTCCGGTTCTTCGGCATGGAGCAAAAGGGTGGACGCGAAAAGGTAACCCTGTTGGAGCAGCCGTCTCAAGACAACGACTACACGGTCCGGCTCCGCATTGAGGATTCCAAGGTCGGGGAAGGCCGTTATCACGCCCGCCTGCGCTGGAAATGGGAGGCGATGGCGCCGGCCTCCGCGAACCCGAGGTATCCCGGCCACCCCCCGGCGGGCACGGAGTTGACCTCGACCGACAATGACCCGTCGAAATACAAACAGGACAACCAGGGCCTCTTCGAGTTTCGCGGACGTGTCGACGGCGTGGTAGTCCTGCGCATTCGCGGCGACCGCGGGTACGCGGAGGTCCTGAGCGGAGCCCCCGTCCAGGTCGAGCGCTTCTCGTTTTCGCAGCCGCTGCCCTCAGTCCCGCTCAAGGAGATCAAGGTGGAGAAGAAGGACGGCCGGGGGGAGGTGACGCTCCTCGATCAACCCTCCATCGCAAACGACAACACTGCCGCTGTGCAGGTCACCGACCTCAAGGGCGGCGCTGGTCGATATCACTTTCGGCTAACGTGGCGGCGCTAGCCTCAATACTGTTCACTTAAGAACATTTCTGTGCTATTTCTGTTTGGGGCGGGAGGCCCCAGGAATGGCTCGTACCGTTGCGTCCTTGCCCGCCGGGAGCCGCATCACCGACTACATCAGTCTCGGTGTGATCACGAAATTCTTCCCTCTCCAGAAAGTGCGTGAGGTGTTGACCGAGACCCAACGCGCCAGCGTCCGTGAGCGGGATCTCCCCGCGCACGTGGTCGTCTACTACGTCATCGCCCTGGCCCTATACATGCGTTCTTCCTATCGCGAGGTGCTGCGGTGCCTGCTGGAGGGGGTTCAATGGCTGTTGGATCCGTCGGTCACGGTGAAGGTCGCTGGCAAGTCGGGAATCTCGCAGGCCCGCAGCCGCCTGGGACCGGATCCGCTGAAGAGACTCTATGTAGCCCTCGTAGCTCCGATCGCGGAGAGGCGGACCAAGGGCGCTTGGTATCGGCAGTGGCGCCTGATCAGCCTGGACGGCAGCACGCTGGACGTTGCCGACACGGAGGAAAACGAAAACGCCTTCGGGCGGCCCGGAGCCAGTCGCGGCGCCAGCGCGTTTCCCAAGATTCGCTTCGTGGCACTGCTGGAGAACGGAACCCATGTCTTGTGGGCCGCGCGGATGAGCAAGTACGCCACCGACGAGATCACGCTGGCGCGGGAGGTAGTGCCCGCGCTCGGCAAGGGGATGTTGTGCCTGGCGGATCGCTTCTTCCCCAGTTATGAACTCTGGCGGAAAGCGGCCAAAACGGGAGCGGATCTGCTCTGGCGGACCCGCCAGAATGCGCGCCTGGATGTGGGCCGGCGGCTGCCGGACGGCTCTCATCTCAGCCGCATCTACGCCTCGACTTCCGATCGCCTGAACCGGCGCCATGGAATCGTTGTCCGTGTGATCGACTATCGGCTGCGCAACGTCCCGGGCTCCGAGCCGGTCTACCGGTTGATCACGACGATCCTCGACCCCCCACAGGCGCCGGCCAAGGAACTGGCTGCGCTTTACCATGAGCGCTGGGAGATAGAGAACTCACTGGACGAATTGAAGACGCATCTGCGAGGGGCGCAGATTGTGCTGCGCAGCAAGACACCGGAGTTGGTGGAGCAGGAGTTCTGGGGCCTGCTCATGGCCCACTACGCCATCCGCGGACTGATGCATGAGGCGGCCCTGAGAGCGGATGAAGATCCCGACCGGCTTTCTTTCCTGCACTCCGTGCGGGTCGTCCAGCGACGCTTGGCCCGCTACGCCGCTATTCCCCCCTCGGCTGAGAAAAGCCCTGCATGAAGCGATTCTGCAGGAGATCCTCCAAGAGCGCGTTGTCTGCAGCAGAAACCGGGTCAACGTCCGCGGAGTGATGCGGAAGATGAGCACTTACAGCCTCCGGCCGCGCGAGCGCCAACCGACGCGCCGCGTCGACGTCTCCAAGTGGATAAGGATTGTTAAGCGGGAAACCTGCCCAACACCGAACTAACCTCTTTTGCTGCAATCGTGGTGCGCCGAAGCGGCCTGTAAAGCTGTTCTCCC
>JAEHDI010000008.1 GCA_016880505.1 Bryobacterales bacterium
CTTCGTCGCATGCCCGACTTGAATCGCATCGCGCCCGATCGTGTCGAAGCGGTTGCCGCGAATCAGCCCATCCACGTTCCTCGGCGACGGATACAACGAATGTGTCCACACGCCGTTACCCAGCACGCTTCGAAAGGAGCAGTTCTCAACACGAAACCCCGAGGTCCCCTCTTCCAGAAGAATGCCGCCCGTCGCATTGTTCCGACCCTTATCGTTTCGTGAGCCGCTCTGTTCCACAGCGACGTTCTCGATCGTGACCCCGCGGGCGCGGGCGACCAGGATGGCGAATCCAGCGACGTTCCGGAACCGAACCCCTTCCACAACGAGACCGTCGACGTCCTCGGCCAGGATTCCGTTCGCCTCGGTGAACCGCGCGAAGGGGACGTCGTAGGGTGGCAGGCCGGCAGGTTTCGCAAGCGCCTCGCGGTTCCCGTCAACCGTGATGTTCCGAAACCGGATCCTCGCGGCCGACTCCACCACGAACAGAGCTCGCCCTCGAAAGCGGTCCGAGGCGCGGATCACGGTGCCCGCGTCCGCTCCGCGGATCTCCAGGTCGTGCGCCTTGCGCGGGACCCTCAATTCGGAGGTGACCTCGACCGTGCCGGCAGGCAAGATCACAACCCCTCCGGTTCGCGCAAGAACGCGTCTCAACCCCGCTTCACCGCCAGGCCCGCCACAGGCCGCAGAGTACAACACAAGGACCGCTAGAACCGGTTTCCGCATGAAAACCGCTATTCTATCTTCCATGGCTGTCGCGTTTCGCGAGGTCGATTTTCCACCGCTCAAAGGTTTCACCGCCGCCGCGCCGGATGGCGCTATCGTCGGAATCATCGGCGAGAACGGAGCGGGTAAGTGCCCCCTTCTGCGCCTCGCTTCCGGTCTCGAACAGCCGGCTGCGGGTGAGGTTGTCATCCGGGGCGCCGCGAGATTTCTTGGGCCAGACGCCGCCCTGGATCTCGAAGGCTCGGATGTTCTGCTGCTGGATCAGACGCTCGCGCGCCACGACGCCATCCGCCGGGCACAAGCTGTCATCAAAATGGAGTCGGCGAGGCGGCGCGGGGCGACGATCCTGTTTGTATCGCACGAGGAAGAACTGCTTCGAACGCTTTGCGACGAAATCTGGTGGCTCGACGGCGGCTGTCTCGCCGCATCCGGAGACCCCAGCGAGGTTCTGGAGAAGTACCGCCGTCATGTCGCGGATCGCCTGAGGCGCTGGGGCCAGACCGTGACCTTGCCGCTGAGCCCGTCCCTGCGGCGCGGCGACGGCCGCGCGGAGTTGCTTTCAGTCGAGACACTCGACGCTGCCGGCCGTCCCAACATGGTCTGGCAGAGCGGTGAAGCTGTGGCAGTGCGCGTTCTGGTCCGCTTCCGCTCCACGGTCGAGGACCCGGTTGTCGGAATCATGATCCGCACTCGTATCGGCTTCGAGGTTTTCGGCACCAACACCGAACTGGAGCGCGTCCGGCTTGGACCCTGCCGGGAAGGGGACGTCCTGAGCGTGCTCTTCTCGTTCCGCTGCGAGTTGTGCCCTCAAGAGTACACGCTTACAGCGGCCTCCCACGATCCGAACGGCGTCTGGCATGACTGGATGGAAGACGCGGTCGCGTTTGCCGTTGCCGACAGCCGCTACACGGCCGGCGTGGCGAACCTGCGGGCACAGGTGTCCGTCGATCGGTGACAGCTGTCAACTATCTATCAGCTATCAGCTGACCGCTAACAGCTAATTTTTGCTTTCGAGAATGAAAGTGGGCGCCAGACCGGCGATGCTGGAGAACCCGCCAGACATCGGCTCCGAGAGCCAGCTCGCACACCCGTGCACGCGTCCAAGGAATGCGAGCGGGTGAACGTCCACCTGAAGCTCGCGCATCTGCATCTCCCCGTAAAACATGACTGGGAACACGACGCGAGTTGGCTCGACACGCTCCTGCACGACGTACGGCCTGCGCGTCGCCGCCCGCAGCGCCCTCTCCCAGCCGGCGTCGTCGGTGAGCCATCCCTGGTAAGCAGGTTCCTCGCCGCTGTCGTCGTTCGGCTTCAATACGAGCTTCTCGCGGTTCTTGAGGATAAAGTCGATCAGGTCGATCGTCTTGCCCTCGAAGATCGTCTTGGTCTCGGTCACGACCCGAGTCCACGGGATATAGTCGCGAATGGCCCGGCGTTCGGCGGCAGGAAAACCGGCAGTGATCGTTTCGTCCGTGAGCAGGTCAAAAATCGCTTTCTTGTGCGCCAGTTCCGACCGAAAGCTGTTGACCATGCAAACTGCCCGATCGCGGTAAGCACGCACCAGCGGGTGGGACAGATCGAAACGAAGAAGAAACTCCTGCACCTTGACCCGCCGGAACACCAGATCGATTACAAAGTTCTCCTGACGCAGGACGCCGCCCTTGTATTCCAGTTGGTCGGGCGAAACGATCTCGGCTGCGCAGCCCTCCTTCCGGAACAACTCGCACAACAGGAGATACTCGCTCGGCTCAGACGCCTGGAA
>JAEHDI010000691.1 GCA_016880505.1 Bryobacterales bacterium
CGTTGTACTACCTCCAGTATCCCCGCTCGGCCGAGGAAGCCCTCAGCCTCGTCCCGCGCGTGAAGCGCCACCTCGATATCGAGTCCTGGATTCCGGAGATCAAGCCCGGCATGATGGCGGCCGTCGAATACGGGACAGCGCGCCGGGCGAATTACGATCCGACTGAACCTATCCTCGGTAAAACCGGCACCTGTACCGACGCCCGCACGCACATGGGCTGGTTTGGTTCCTTCAACGATGTCGGGCGGAACAAACTGACCGTGGTGGTCATGTTGACCGGAGGGCGCGGCGTCAACGGCCCGACTGCCGCCGAGATCGCGGGAAACGTCTACCGGAATCTCTCGCAACAGGACTTCTTCGCGCACAATCGCGAGATTTCGCCGACGGCTCTCGTCGGCGCAGGCTCCTGCTGCGGCCAATAAGACTGGGCTATCGGACGGCTCCGTCCTCGGCCGCAACCGCGACGACAATCTGCCAGAGCAACTCCGTTCCGGTGCTGAGGCTCGTCTCGGCAATCCGCTCGTCGTTTCCGTGTGACCGGCTTTCATTGCCCTCGCGCGCGAAAATAGGGACGCCGTACACCGCCATCCCCTTTTGCCGGAGGAACGCACCGTCGGTGGCGCCCCGAATCATGAACGGCACGACGGCCGCCTTCGGGTGTGATCGCCGGAGCACTCGCTCCATTGCCTTGTAGAGTACCGTCGTAAGGGAACTCGGTTCGGTCGGCGGCATCTCCTGCCCGCCCGCGGGCCTGACCTCCACGGCGGAGTCGTTGAGGATGCGCCGGAACCGGTCCAGCACTTCCTCCGGGGTCTCGTTCGGCAGCCGGCGCACGTCGATCTGCGCTTCTGCAACGTTGGGTATGACGTTGATCTTCTCACCGGCGGACAACATGGTCGGGGATACGGTGGTCCGCAGCATTGCGCTCAGTTCGGTTTCTTTGGCGCGGATCTGGTTGGCCGCGGCAATGGCCGCCGAGGGATTCTCCAGTCGCGGAAGGAGCGGCGCCAGCCAGCGATAGTCCGGCAGCCTGGCAATCTCCTTGAAGTAGCGCCGGGTGGTCGTATTCAAGCGGACCGGCTGGTCGGCGTCCGCTATCCGGAGGATGGCGCGCGCAAGGCGAACGACGGCGTTGTCCGCGCGGGGAAGCGAGCCGTGACCGGCCGTACCTCTCGCCGACAGCACAACCCGGGTCGGGATCTTCTCCGAGGTCTGGATTTGGAACAGCCTGACGCCCGACGGCAAGTCCATCGAGGACCCCGCCTCATTCAGCGCGAACTCTGCGTCAATCTTGCTCCATGCGTTCCGGACCAGCCACCGCATGCCGGTCGAACCGGCTTCTTCGTCCGCCTCCGCCATCAGAATGACGTCGCGCTTCAGCCTGATGTCGCGCCGCTTCAACTCGACCAGCACGGCCAGCTCCGCGGCGAGGAGTCCCTTATCGTCCTGCGTGCCGCGGCCGTAAATGTATCCGTCGCGGATCTCGCCGGCGAACGGATCGGCGGTCCACTGCAATCGGTCCGCCGGCACGACGTCAGTGTGCGCCATGAGCAGCAGCGGACGCCCGTCGCCCGTGCCGGAGAGCCGGGCCACGAAGTTCAATCGCGCTGGATCGTCACCAAGCAGCTCGCA
>JAEHDI010000083.1 GCA_016880505.1 Bryobacterales bacterium
GTGCCGACGCTGCCGTTCGCGAAACGCACGAGCGCCAGCGTAGCGTCGTCCACGTCGCGGCCGTCGGCGAAGGTTTGCATCATTCCGGACACCTCCCGGATAGCGCCGTTTAGCCAGAGAGCGCTGTCAACCACATGGCTGAGGAGATCGCCGAGCACACCGGAACCGGCGTGTTCCCGGATGGTCTTCCAACTCGGCGGCCGCGTGGGATCGTTGCCCGATTCCTGCAGGTATGTCGCGCGATAGTGGAAGGCGCGTCCGATGCGTCCATCGTCCACCAGTCTTTTCGCAAAGGAGATCGCAGGTACGCGGCGGTAGTTGTACCACACCATTGTTGGAACGCCTCGGGCCGCGGCCGCAATCCGCTCTGCATCAGCGAGGTTCGTCGACAAGGGCTTCTCACACCAGACGGTCTTACCCGCCTCCGCAGCCCGGATCGCAATCGGCGCGTGCATCGCGTTCGGCGCCGCGATATCAATCACGTCGATGTCCGGCCGGTCGATGAGCGCCTCCCATTCCGTCGTGGTCTCCGCCCAGCCCCACGTGGCCGCCAGCTTCATCAGGTTCTCCCGGCTCCGGGCGCAGACGGCACGGCATTCGAGCTCAAAGGGAACGTCAAAGAAGTGCCGCACCTGCCGGTACGCATTGGAGTGGGCTCGCCCCATGAATCCCGCGCCGACCATACCGATGCGAAGCTTTTTTTGCGCCAAGCTGTTACTCCTCCCGCAGTCATTGTCGCCGATCAAGCGTCTCGTGCGTTGTAATGCTCCTATGAAGTTCTATCGCCGCGCCAGGGGCCGTCCACGGAGCCTCGGCATTCTGCCGGGAACGTTCAACCCGCCCACGCGTGCACATCTCGCGCTGGCGTACGCAGCCCTCGAGTTCGTCGATGAAGTGGTGTTCGTCCTGCCTGCCGTACTGCCCCACAAGTCGTACGGGAAGGTCACGCTTGAAGGCCGGCTTCGGATGCTGAAAGCCACCTTGCGCGGCGAGCGGCGCTTTTCGATCGCTTCCACCGCGGGCGGCTTGCTCATCGAGATTGCCCGCGAGTGCCGGGACGCATACGGGCCCGCGGTTTCGCTGAAATTCCTGTGCGGCCGCGACGCCGCCGAGCGTTTTGTGAACTGGGATTATGGGCGGCCCGGAGCGTTTCTCGAACAGCTCCGCGAATTCGAGTTGCTGGTAGCTCCTCGCGGCGGGACCTACGAGCCACCCGAGGAAATGCGGGACCGTATCCAGATGTTGCCCGATTTCACGGGACAGGATGAGGTGTCCGGCACTGAAGTTCGCACACGCATCAAGCAAGGCCTTGCCTGGGAACACCTCGTCCCATCACGGATTGTCGCTATGGTGCGGGAACTCTACGGCGGTTGATCGTCGTTCGAGCTAGTCGCGGAGCCCCTGCTCCAGGAACGCTCTCAACCGGTGGCTTCGGCTGGGGTGGCGGAGTTTGCGAAGCGCCTTTGCCTCGATCTGGCGGATGCGCTCGCGGGTTACCGCGAAGTACTGTCCGACTTCTTCCAACGTGTGCTCGCTCCCGTCCATGAGCCCGAATCGCATTTTCACGATCTTTTCCTCGCGGGGGCTTAGCGTCTTGAGGACTTCCGCGGTTTGTTCACGAAGATTCAGGTTGATGACCGCTTCGGATGGCGAGATGCCCTGACGATCAACGATAAAGTCGCCGAGGTGCGACTCCTCCTCTTCACCAACCGGCGTTTCGAGCGAGATCGGCTCCTGCGCGATCCTCAATACCTTGCGAACCTTGCCTGCCGACATCTCCATCTTCCGGGCCAACTCTTCGGTAGTCGGCTCCCGCCGAAGCTCCTGCTGGAGTTCCCGCTGCGTCCGTACCAGCTTGTTGATCGTTTCGATCATGTGCACCGGGATGCGGATGGTGCGCGCCTGGTCGGCGATGGCTCGAGTGATCGCCTGACGAACCCACCACGTCGCGTACGTCGAGAACTTGTAGCCGCGCCGGTAGTCGAACTTGTCCACGGCTTTCATCAGGCCGATATTGCCTTCCTGGATCAGGTCGAGAAACTGAAGGCCACGGTTCGTGTAACGCTTTGCGATCGAAACCACCAGGCGCAGGTTCGCTTCGATGAGCTGCTTCTTGGCGGTCTCCGTCTCCAGTTCGCCCCGCTCGATGATCTGGAGTGTGCGCCGCAGGTCCAGGGCAGAGGCGCCGCAGTCTTCTTCGAGCTGCTGGAGCCGTTGGGTGGCATGGCGCAGTTCCTTCCGGAGTTCGCGCACAACCGCCGCACCCTCGTGCCCGTGCTCCTCCAACCGCCGCTGAATGCGGGCGATCGTCCGCTCGACGGGTCTGAAATCCTCCACTGCCTGCCGCACCAGGTCGGTGAATCGGTTCAGCGCCAGCGGGCTGAACTGAATCTGCCGGCAAATGCGCGAGACCGTCACCAGACTCCTTGCCAGCCCGAAGCGCAAAGTGCGGTGCTGCTTCGGTTTCATCCCCCGGGAAATCGCCTGGAGTTTTTGGCGAAACTGTTGAGATTTTTTGTACTGTTTTCCGATTTCAGCGATCTGCGCATGGAGCTCGCTCTTTTGCTTCGCGAGCGAGTCGTCGCTGACGGCCATGTCCGGCAGTATCAACAGATCGCGCAATTGCAGCGTGTCACGATCCAGTTCTTCCCCAATGTGAAGAACCTCGCGGATCACCAGGGCCGATCTCGAGAGAGCGCGGAGCACACTGCGCTGGCCACGCTCAATCCTGCGGGCCAGTTCAATTTCTCCCTCGCGTGTGAGAAGGGGCACCGTACCCATCTCGCGCAGATACATCCGCACGGGGTCGTTGGTCTTTTCGGAGAGCTCAGTGCTGATCTCGAGTTCGGCGAGTTCCTCGCCTTCTTCGATCTTTTTCTCGAAGTCGAGGCGTGGTTCTTCCAGGATCTCGACGCCGGCACTGTCCAGGTCGGCGAGAAGCTGGTCCAGCTCCGCCCCGCCAACCATTTCGTCCGGCAGCAGCTCATTGACTTCGTCGTATAGGACGAAGCCCTTCTCTTTCCCAGTGTCCATGAGCCGCTTGAGCTGGCCGTATTTTTCTTCGATCACCAAGAGAACCCCTTCCCGCCAGCAACCCTGAATGCAACTCTCAACATTCTACAATATGCTGCCGCTCGCTACCTCTAGACGCGTTCGGCCCGGCTCAGCTCCTCCGCCAGCCGCAGGGCCTCTTCCATTCTTCCCTCACGCTCCGCCTCCTTGACCCTCGATCTCAGCTCCGCCCGTTTTCCCTCCCGGGCCTCGACCTCCAATGCCCGGACGCACGCCAGCGCCTGCTCCCGTGTCGAGCCTTCCTCACTCAATCCATCGGCAAACAGCACCGAGGCAAGTAGGGTCTTGTCCGTATCTTCCAGCCTCGCTTCCAGTTCCGAGAAACCGAACTCCGGCCGGCTGTCGTGAAGCGCAAACAGCGTGCGGAAAATCCGGCTCATCGTGAACTTCTCCAGTTGCGGGATTTGAGACAGCGCCGGGACGATCTCTTCGCGGATTTCGCGGTTCGCCAGCAGCGCATTCAGGAGCAGTTGTTCCACCGCGCGTATCGGTTCGCGCTCCGCCCGCATCGGCTTCTCGCTGCGATCGGCGGCCGACTTTCGGAAGTGCTCAAGCACAAGGCCCTGCTCGACGCCCATATACGTGGCGACGTCGCTCGCAATCGCCGCCCGCTCCAGTTTGTCCGGCATCCGCTGGATCGCCGGGAGCAGAAATTGAAGCGCCGCTACGCGACCCTCCGCATTCCGCATGTCGAACCGCGCCCGCGCCCGGTCCGCCAGCCAGTAGAAATATCCAGGCGCTTTTTCCATCATCGTACGGTACGCATCCGCGCCGTGTTCTTTGACGTATTCGTCCGGATCCAGGCCCCCTTCGAGGTGCAGCACGCGGACGTGCATGCCTTCTTCGAGGAGCATCTGGATGGAGCGTTCGGCGGCGCTCGCCCCCGCCGTATCGGGGTCGAAGTTCACCACGATTCGCTCGGAATGCCGCTTCAGGGCGCGCACCTGCGTTGACGTCAGCGCCGTTCCGCAGCTCGCCACCACCTCGTGTACACCCGCGCCGAATACTCCGACGACATCCATGTAGCCTTCCACGAGGATAGTGCGATCAAGCTTGCGAATCGTTTCTTTGGCACGGTGAAGATTGTACAGGACGTAACTCTTGCGATAGATCGGGGTTTCCGGCGAATTCAGGTACTTCGGTTCGTCGTTGGCCGCGAGCGCCCGGCCGCCGAATCCGATGATCTTCCCCGACTCATTGTGAATCGGAAACATGAGGCGGCCGCGGAAACGGTCAAAGAAGCCGCCGCCCTCTTGTCGCCGCAGCAGCAAGCCTGACGTCTCCATCTGCTCCGCGCTGAAACCCTCGCGCTCAAAGCGCCGCACGAGGTCCTGGCCGGAACGCTCCGAAAGCCCGATGCCGAACTCCTCCGCGAGTGAGGGCGGGACGCCACGCTTGGACAAGTACTGCCGCGCTTCCGCTCCCGGCCCGCCGCCCAGATTTGTCTGGAAAGCGCGCGCCGCGATCTCATGCATCTGATACAGCGCCGCCCGCAGCTTTGAGTCTTCGTCGGCGTACTCCGCCCGTTTCGGCATCGGGATGCCGTTGCGGTCCGCGACGAGCTTCAGCGCCTCATAGAAACTGAGGCGCTCCACTTCCATCACGAACTTCAGCACGTCGCCGCCCGCGCCGCATCCGAAACACTTATAGAACTGGTGCGCCTGATGAACCGAAAACGACGGTGTCTTCTCGGTGTGGAACGGGCAGAGCCCCATGTAGCGCGGGCCCGCCCCCACACGTCTCAGGCGCACGTACTCCCCGATGACCTTGACGATGTCGACCGACGACTTCAGTTGCTCAACGAAGTCCATCCGGATGTCGCGGCCCCACTCACCGCGGTTCGCTTCCGTCTATTATCGCCGAACACAAGCGCAGGGAAGAGCAGCGCCCAGCCGGCTGCGCTCAGCGCCGCTCCACGCCAGAGAATCGCAGGCTCGAAGCGCATCTCGATCCGATGCCGCCCTGCGTCCACGGGCATTCCTCGAAAGGCGACGTTCGTCAACACAATCGGCCGCTCGCGGCCGTCCACGAAAGCTCGCCAGCCCGGGTAGTACGTTTCCGACGTCACCAGGAAGGCAGGCGCCGCGCTTTCGACTTCCAGTGTGATACTACGGGGTTCGTACTTGATCAGCCGAACGGCGCCGTCCGGCTGTCCGGCGCTGCCCGGAAACTCGACCGGTTCCTCGACCAGCGCAACTTCCGCCGGCCGGAATTCCGCCGAGCGCAATTCCGAGAGGGCCTCCTCCATGTTTCCGGCGTGCTGAATCCGGTCAACCAGGAAGAACCGCGGCAGCGCGTCGCGGTTCTCGTAGACCGTGCGGCCGGGGACCTCAGCCGCCGGCGCAAGGCCTCTTTCCCGCGACTCGCCGACCGGCGTCCGCGACAGAAGGTACCGCACGTTCAGCAAATCCAGCACCCGCGATTCCGGCTTCGAAACCTGGTAGTACCGTCCCCAGCGCTCGCCTCCGGTAAACGAAAGCCTTACTTGCATGAACCGAATCAGCGCAAAAGGATCGTTCCCGTTGGCCGTCGGGACTCCCGTCAGAGCTGCTCCGTGCGCCCAGTTCATCGAGTCATCAATGGTGTCGATTCGCCACGGCGGCTTTGACCGTCCGATCAGGGACCGCACCCTTGTCAGTACTGCCGTGCTGCCGTCGAAACTCGAGTACGTCAGGCCGGGCTCTGCGGTAAGCGAGCCGGTATTCA
>JAEHDI010000692.1 GCA_016880505.1 Bryobacterales bacterium
ATCGGCATTTATCACCGGGCTGTCAATCGTGCTGGTTCCTTTGGTTACTTCGCTCGTCTATAGAAGAGCGCCCCGCATCGGCGAGGGACTTGGCGTGATGGTGGCGGCGGCCGGCCTGGCGCTCATGACGCTGGAAGATCTGAGCCTCCGGTTAGGCTACGGCGATTTGCTGACAGTCTGCTGCGCGGCCGCTTTCGCAGTACACATCGTCGCAGTGGGCCACTATTCGCAGCGCTTCGGATTCGAGGGGCTGAGTGTGGTGCAGATCGCCAGCGCCGCGGTTTTTTCGCTGACGACTTTCTGGTGGATCGAAACGCCGCAGGTGCGATGGACGGCTGGCTTGCTGGTCGCGCTGGCGGTAACGGGTCTGCTGGCGACGGCGCTCGCCTTCACCGTACAGGCGTGGGCGCAGAAGCACACCACGGCGACGCGGACGGCGCTGATCTTCGCGCTGGAGCCGGTTTTTGCGTGGGCCACTTCATACATTGTGGCGGGCGAGACACTGTCCAACCGGGCAGTGGCGGGAGCGATTTTGATTTTGGCAGGCATCGTGCTAGTCGAACTGAAACCACTGTCCAGTGGGGAGCATCCATAAAAATAGAGCCTGGGCAATCTTAGATGCTCTAAAATTGAAGGCAAGAGCGCCTTTGGGAGATAAGAAAGACTATGAGTTTGTTCACGACGATACGCAGGCAGAAGTTGCTGTCCTTCAGCCTTCTGCTGTTCACCCTGTCCCTCGGGATTCTGATCGGCACGTTGGTGAATTCCGGCGTCAGGGCCGAGAGGGGACAGACGGCGGTTGACGCGACCCCGCTCAAGATTCCCAATCCCGTAGAGTTGGCCACCGCGTTCAGCCAGCTCGCAAAGAAAGTGGAACCAACGGTCGTCAACATCAGGGCCGACTATCTCGCGCGTGACACGCAGTCATCGCGGAACCGGCGGGGCCAGAATCCGCAGGACGAGGAAGGCGATCCGGGGTTCGATTTCTTCCACCGCTTCTTCGGCAGCCCCTTCGGGCAGACGCCTGAAATGCCGTTCCGCCGGGAGGGAACCGGATCCGGTGTGGTCGTCGACGCGAACGGGTACATTCTGACGAACAACCACGTGGTCGAGAAGGCCGACCGGATCAAGGTGCGGCTCACCGGCGACACGACGGAGTACGACGCGAAGCTGATCGGTTCCGACCGGGAGACGGACCTGGCGGTCATCAAGATCGAGCCGGGCAAGAAGCTGACGGCGGCGAAGATCGGCAACTCGGACGCGGTCCAGGTGGGAGACTGGGCGGTAGCGATCGGTTCTCCGTTCGGGCTGGAGGCCACGGTGACGGCGGGAATCATCAGCGCGAAAGACCGGGCCGGCACGGAGCAGTTCCAGCATTTCCTTCAGACCGACGCCGCGATCAATCCGGGCAACAGCGGCGGGCCGCTGCTGAACATTAACGGCGAGCTGATCGGGATCAACACGGCCATTGCCACCCGGAGCGGCGGGTACCAAGGCATCGGTTTCGCCTTGCCGATCAACACCGCGGTGAAGTCGTACAACCAGATCATCAAGACGGGCCGAGTCACGCGCGGCTCCATTGGGGTGTCGCTGGGTACCCAGGCGAATCCCGAACTGTTGGAGGTGTATGGGGCGAACGCCGGGGCGTTCGTGGTGGGCGTCGAGTCCGGCAGCCCGGCAGATAAGGCCGGTCTGCGGGAAGGCGACGTGATCGTCAGCATGAACGGCAAGCCGGTCCGCAGCGGAGACGACCTGGTGAACGGGGTCGCCGATGCGGAAATTGGGAGTGAAGCCACTCTTGGCCTCCTCCGCGACGGCAAGAAGCGTGACGTGAAAGTGACGATCGGCGATCGCACCCGAGTGTGGGCCAGGAATCCGCGGATCTCAGGCGAGCAGGCCGAAGAGCCCGCCAACGGTGAATCGACCGAAGCGAAGTTCGGTCTGTTTGTACGCAACCTGAACGAAGCCGACCGGGAAGAGATCGGGTTCAAGGAGCAGGGGGGCGTGCTGGTCACGCGGGTCGATCAGGGCTCGTTCGCCGATGACGTGGGGCTGGCGCGAAACGACATCATCATGTCGGTTAACCGTCGGCCGGTGAACTCGGTGGACGACATCCGGAAGGCTCAGAGCGGCCTGAAGCCGGGGGACGCGGTGGCGTTCCACATCAAGCGGGCGAGACCAACGATCGGACGCCGCGCCGGCGAGCCGGAGTGACCTTCGAGATAGATCGCGCGCGCGTCGCTCGGCGCGATCATGTCGATACCGGCGGTGCGCGGGCCGCGCAGCATGATGCGGCGGCAGCCGATATTGGTATGCCCGGTATCGCGGAATTGCATGACGTCGAGGCCCGCGGAGATGTACGGGGCGCCATCTTCGCCGTGCTGCAGATGCACCGGCAGGGC
>JAEHDI010000693.1 GCA_016880505.1 Bryobacterales bacterium
AGGCTCAGCCGCATCCCCTGTTTCCCGACCATGCGGTAGATATCGGATGGCGCGGCGCCCAAGGCCGTCCGGATTCCGAACTCCAGAGTTCGCTCCGTCACCGCGTGGGACATCAGCCCATACGTGCCGATGAGCGCAAGCAGCAGCGCCATCGCGCCAAAGGAACCCACCAGCCCGGTCAGTATGCGCGGAATCTGCATTTGCCGGTCTTTCAGTTGCTTCAGCGTGCCAAGGTCGGTAACCGGCTGGTCCTTGTCAATCTGGCGGATCGCTCCCGGTGCAGCCTCCATCAAAGCCGGGATTGCTTCGGTGGGAGCCAGAAGCAGCACGGTACCTCGGACGCGACATGCTGCCGATAGGGGACGTAGATCACAGGCGGCTCCGCGTCTCGCCTGCCTGTCGCCCTGATATCAGCGATCATCCCGACAATTTCAGCGAGGGTGCCGTCCTCGAGTCGCAACCTCTGCCCGACCGGCTCGGACCCTGCCAGGAAACGCCGCGCCAAGGTTTCGTTCACGATCGCAACGGGCGCGGCGCCCTGGCTGTCGCTGGCCGCGAAATCGCGGCCGCGCTTCAACGTCACTCCAAGCGTTGAGAAGAAACGGTCGCTGTCCGCAATGAGGGTCCCGGAGGTGGTAGCGGTCCGAGCGCCTGATCCGCCGATGACCTCGAACCGCGCCGCCGGACCGCCGCCGAACGGAAGCGACGTGGCAAGCGCGGAATTCTGCACAGAGGGCAGCGCCGCCATTGCTTCGAGCGTCTGCTGGAAGAATGCCTTCGTGCGATTGATGTCCTTATAGCGGTGTGGAGGGAGGGAGATCCGCATTGTCAGGACCCGATCCGGTGAAGCACATGTGTCTGTGGACTGCGCCGCGGCAAACGCGCGCATCATCAGCCCGGCGCCCGACAACAGGACAACAGACATGGCGAGTTCGACGACGACAAGCGCCGAGCGTATCCCGTGCGGCGCACACCCCTCGGCTCGAGCGGCCCATGGCCTCGTACACATCTTTCCTGGACGCACGCCACGCAGGCGCGAGGCCGAACACAATCCCCGTCAGGAGACAGATTGCCAGTGTGAACCCGAGTACTCGGCCGTCAATTGACACCGCTTCCGGGTTGGGAATCACGCCTGGCGGAATCTGTTTGCGGATGAACCCTACCGCCCAACCCGAGAGGCACAGGCCGGCGCCTCCCGCCAGCAAAGCGAGCAGTACGCTCTCCACAATCAGTTGTCTGAGCAATCGGCTCCGGCTCGCGCCCAACGAAACGCGTATCGCCAGTTCGTGCTGGCGTGCCGCGGTTTTCGCGAGCGTCAGTCCCGCGACGTTTGCGCATGCAATCAGCAGGACAAAGGCCGCCGCGCAAAGGAGTATCGGAAGGTCCTGCCGTGGCCCGCGCACCAGATTGTCTTGCAGCTTCTCCACGGTCACACCCCACCCCGGCTTGTCGGCCGCGTAGCCCGGTTCCAAGTTCGCGGTGATGCTCGGCAGCTCGGCCTGAACCTGGTGCACGGTCACACCAGGCGCCAGCCGTCCAATGACAAGGACGGTCCGCGCCTCACGTACACCGGGACTTGATCCCGGCTGGAGGGGCAAGAAGGCGTCCACCTGTTTGAAGAAGCGGAACTCGCGCGGCAGCACACCCACGATGGCGCGTGGTGTGTCGTTGAGGAAAATGACGCGTCCGATGACTCCAGGGTCGCGGCCGAACCTTCGCTCCCAGAGTGAATCGGTCAAGACAGCGGCGTTCTCCTCCTTTTGAAACACTCGGCCCAGCGAAGGCTGGAC
>JAEHDI010000694.1 GCA_016880505.1 Bryobacterales bacterium
GTGCGAGGAACACCGGGGTGGTATGCTGCGCTCGTGGATCTCACATGGTTCCTTGCTTTAGGGTTAGCCGCCGCGCCGGTGAACGGGGCGTTGACGCGTGACACGATCGAGCGGGCGGCCGGAGCGGCCGGATTCCGGGTGAAGGCGGTCCAGATGAACGTGCCCAAGGCGGTGCGCCCCAGACTGCCCTTCGTCCCGTTCGACTTCGACGATCCGCTGCTTGAGGGATTGCGGCGGGAGCACCGGCTGAGCGAGGTGGCGGGCGACTCCCGCGACGAGTGGACCCGGCAGTTGAAGTTGAAGGACTGGATCTTCCGGCAGATCCCCGGAGGCAACCCGCGGCACAGCCCGCGCAATGCGCTGGAGGTTCTCCGGCTGGCGGCGAAGGGCGAGAAGTTCCACTGCACACAGTATGCGATCACGTACGTGGAGTGCGCCCAGGCGCTCGGATGGCCCGCGCGCAAGATCGGAGTGGACCGCAGGCACGGGCCGAAAGGGCTCGGAAGCAGCCACCACGGCGTGGCGGAGGTCTGGTCGAACCAGTTCCAGAAGTGGGTGGTGATGGACGCGCAGAGCAATCTGCATTTCGAGAAGAAAGGCGTCCCGCTGTCGGCGTGGGAACTCAGGAGCGAGTGGCTTAAGAACAAAGGCGCCGACGTGGATCACGTGGTCGGTTGTCCGCCGGACGCGGCGAAGAAGAATCCGGCGATGGTGTGGAAGGTGCCGGACGAAGACGAGATCACCACGTACTTTTGGCTCTACATTGAGGACCACGCGAACACCGGTGGGCAGGCAGGGCGCCAGATCCTGCCGCTGGACGAGGACAATCTTGACGAGATCTGGTACCAGAACGATTACGAAGCAGGCGAGAGCCGGATCCACGTGGGTTACACCAGCGGCCGGTTTCTACCGACCAAGCGGCTGGACGATGCGTACTGGACAGTGGGAATCGTAGAGGCGGAGGTGTCGGGCGCGGAGCCGGGCGTCATTCAGATGCGGCTGGACAGTTACTGTCCGAACCGGACCGGGTATGAAATCTGCCGGGACGGACGGACGTGGGAGCGGGTGACGGGCGAAGGCGCCGTCGAGTGGAAGCTGAAGGAAGGATGGAACACGTTCCGCGCACGGACGGTGAGCCGCGGGGAGGTGCGCGGACCGGAGGCGGCGGTCGTGATGGCGCTGGAGAAGTGAGCGGTGTCCGGATCACACGCGTTCCTTCAGTACGTGCGAAGGACCTTCGCCCTCCGTTGGGCTCTGTTGTTCGCCGCCTTTGGCATCACTCTAACTGCGCTCGCCGTGTCCGAAGGGGTTCGCACGCATCGCCGGGTGCAGGATTTCTATCCGACGCGGGCTGAGGTCCAAGCGAAATACCGGGTAGGAGGGCGCGGCGGACCGTCTCATTTCCTGCTCGTTCGATACCTGGACCGGGCCGGCGGGCAACACGAGCGCCGCGTGGGGGCGTCACGTGGCGAGTACGCGGAAGCGCGAAGGGGAGACGAAATTGCGGCA
>JAEHDI010000695.1 GCA_016880505.1 Bryobacterales bacterium
GCACGTTCGCGATCGTCGGATACAGCGACGACAGGCACTGCCGCAGGCACAAGTCCAACGCGTTCACCGGTCCATGCCCGCTCGCCGTCGCCGAGTGTACCCCGTCCGCTGCCTTCAGCGTCACCGTCGCCGTTACTCTCGTTCCCTTCGTGCCGGCGACCTGCGTTGACACATCCAGGTTCACCAGATCGAAAAAGTGAGTTCCTGGGTGAAGCGCCTCGCGCACCAGCAGCTCGAACGTGCCCTCCGCTGCCTCCAGTTCATACCCCTGGTACTCCATGAGCTTGATGCGCTCAAGCAGCTCCCGCCTTGCCTCTTCCGTCAGCCGGTCCGCCAGGCCGTGCTGCTTCAACTTGTAGAGGATGTTGCTCCGTCCCGACAGATCGCTCAGCAGCACACGCTGCCGGTTACCCACCGTCTCCGGAGGAACGTGCTCGTACGTGGCAGCGTCCTTCAGCACCGCGCTCACGTGGACCCCGCCCTTGTGGGCGAACGCGCTGCGCCCCACGTACGGCTGGTCGTTCCGGAGGGTCAGGTTGGCCAGTTCGGCCACGAACTTCGCCACCGAAGTGAGTTGAACCAGCTTGTCGCGGCCGATGGTCGTGTGCCCTAGCTTCAGCTCCAGGTTGGCGATGATGGAGCACAGGTTCGAATTCCCACACCGCTCTCCATAGCCGTTGATCGTTCCTTGCACGTGCGTCGCGCCTTGTTCCACCGCGGCCACGGCGTTGGCTACGGCCACATCCGTATCGTTGTGCGCGTGGATTCCGATCACTCCATCGAAACGCTTCCGGACGTCGGCGGTGATCTCCGTCAGCCGGCCAGTCAGCGTACCCCCGTTCGTGTCGCACAGGCACAGAATGTCCGCGCCCGAATCCCTGGCGGCCTCGAGCGTCCGCAGCGCGAAAGACGGGTTCGAGATGTAACCGTCGAAGAAGTGCTCGGCGTCGTAGATCACCTCGCGGCCGTGGTCCTTCAAATACTTCACCGTCTCCGCGATGAGCTTCAGGTTCTCTTCTTCGCTGATGCCGAGCGCGCGTTGCGTGTGCAGGTCCCAGCTCTTGCCGAAGATCGAAATGGCGGGTGTGCCTGCCTCGAGCAGGGCGCGCACGTTGGGGTCGCGGTCCACCGGATTCTTAGCGAACCGCGTCGAGCCGAAGGCGGTCAGCCGGGCATGATTGAGATGGAGGTCACGGGCGCGTGAGAAGAACTCTTTATCCTTGGGGTTTGAGCCCGGCCAACCGCCTTCGATGTAGTCGATGCCCAGCTCGTCCAGCTTCTGGACGATCATCAGTTTGTCTTCGACGGTAAATGAGACGGCCTCCCCTTGGGTGCCGTCCCGCAGTGTTGTATCAAGGATGGAGATCTTCATTGCATTCTTCCCCGGTTAGCGCCCGGAAGCCGTGGCTGGCTGGTCTTCCGGTACGCCGGCTTCCTTCCTCTTCTTGAGGAAGGGCATCATCGCGCGCAGCTCCCGGCCGACTTCCTCGATGGGTTGGTGGCGGGATGCTTCGCGCATCGCCAAAAACTTCTTGCGGCCGGTCTTGTTCTCGTCAATCCACTCTTTTGCGAACTTGCCGGACTGAACCTCGGCCAGCAGTTCCTTCATCACGCCGCGAACGTGCGCGTCCACCACTCTCGGTCCGCGCGTGTAGTCGCCGTACTCGGCCGTGTCGGAAACCGAAAACCGCATGTAGCTGAGGCCGCCCTCCTGGATCAGATCCACGATGAGCTTCAGCTCGTGCAGGCACTCGAAGTAGGCGATCTCCGGGGCATAGCCGGCTTCGACCAGCGTCTCGAAGCCCGCCCGCACCAGCTCGGCGGCGCCGCCACATAGCACGGCTTGCTCGCCGAAGAGGTCGCTCTCGGTCTCTTCCTTGAACGTCGTTTCGATCACGCCGGCCTTCAGACATCCGAGCGCCAGCGCATACGCCAGCGCGCGCTCCAGCGCCTTGCCGGACGGGTTCTGGTGAACGGCCACCAGCGCCGGGACGCCGACGCCCTCGGTGAACAGCTCGCGCACGCGATGGCCCGGCGCTTTGGGCGCGATCATCGAGACATCCACTTCTTTCGGCGGGACGACCTCGCCGTAATGGATGTTGAAGCCGTGGGCGAACATGAGTGTCTTGCCGGCCTTCAGGTTTGGGGCGATGTCGTTCTTGTACATTCCCGCCTGC
>JAEHDI010000696.1 GCA_016880505.1 Bryobacterales bacterium
ACGACGCGCCGGTTACGGCGGAAGCGGGCGGCATCGAAATCCGCTCGCTGATACGAGAGGCGATCGAGGAGTACTCCAAGAAGGAGGCGGCGAAAGCCGAGCCGGCCTACAAGGCGGAACTGCTCGAAGAGCGGAAGCGGCGCGAGTCGCTGGAGCGGCGCGTGAACGAGCTGATCAGCGAGAACACGCGCAGCCGGCAGGCAGCGGAGGAGGCCGAGAGGAATGCGACGGTTCGCACCGAGCTTCAGCGGCTAGGCGTGCTCAAAGTGGACCTCGCATTCCGGGCGGTGAAGGACGATATCCGCCGCGCGGAGGACGGACGCCTGGTGGCGTCGGCCGAGGGTGGCGAAGTGGCGCTCCGCGACTACCTGACGCAGTTTGTCAGCGACAATCCCGAGTTTCTGCCGGCGCGGAACCTCGGCGGATCCGGCGTCACGGCGGCGCGGACTGCGTCCTCGGGCGGGCCGGTAGTGGACCTCGACAAAATCAAGCCGGGGATGAGCGCGGACGAACTGGAGAAGGTCCGCCGCGAAGTAGCACGAATCGCCTCGCAGTCGCTTGGCGGCATGTAGAGGCGGTCGCGGCGTGGAAGGCGGCCGGACAGAGAGTAATTCAAACGCCCGCAGAGGCGGAACCAACAACAAACAGGAGATAGTCAATGCCAGCAGTTACATCAGCTAACGTGGCCAACGCGATTGTCAAGTTAGTGGCGGTGGATGCTCTGCCCGCCCTGATGGGTAACCTCGTGATGGGGAACCTGGTCAATCGCGATTTTGAGCCGACGCTGGGGCAGGCGGGCGACACGGTGAACGTGCCGATCCCTCCGGTCCTGGTTGCCAACAACCTTGCCGAAGGCGGAACGGTGCAAGCGCAGAATCCGGACTTGGGAAACGCGCAGATCGTACTGAACACCCACGCCGAGGCGACATTCCAGATTCCGGACGTGACGAAGGTCCTGGCGGTGCCGGACCTGCTCCGGCTGTACATGCAGCCGGCGGTAGTGGCACTGGCCGAGAAGATCGAGAGCGATCTGCTCAGCACTTACGCGAGCTTCACGGCGAACGCGCCGGTAGGCACTCCGGGGATGGCCATCACGGAAGCGATCGTCGACGGAGCCGAGACCGCGCTGTTCCAGTCGAAGGTGCCGGCGAGCGAGTCGAAGTACCTGGTGGTCGATGCAGCCACTTACTCGCAGTTGCGGCAGATCCCGCGATTCAGCGAATTCCAGACGGCCGGCGAGGCCGGGCTGCGGGCGCTCGTGGACGGGACAGTGGGCAAGATCAAGGACTTCTTCGTGTTCCGGTCGCAATTCGTGCAGAAGACCGGAAGCGCGCCGGTGACCACGAACAACCTCGGCTTCGCGCGGAGCGCCCTCGGGCTGGTGATGCGGAGACTGCCGCAGCCGCTGCCCGGGACGGGCGCGATCGCCGAGTACGCCGAGCTCGGGAACTTCGGCTTGCGGGTGGTGATGAGCTATCAGCCCAACACACTGGCACAGCAGTTCACGGTGGACGTGCTGTACGGCGTGGGGGTGCTGCGGAACTCGTTCGGCATCCAGGTGCGGTCGTAACAGAGATGGCGGGGGCGGGGAATTCCTCGCCCCCGAAGGGATGCAGAAGGAGGGGTCATGGACTTGAAGGCTTTCTATCAGAAGTTGCGAAAGATCGAGACGGAGATTATCGAGCCGTTCGTGATCATCGCCAGCAAGGAGACTCCCGACGGGGGCCGTGCCGGCGTGCTGACAGAGGTGGGACGCAGGATCGCGGCGCGGATGATCGCGGAAGGAGTGGCCAGCCTGGCCGAGGAAGCAGAAGTGAGCCGCTTCCGGGCGGAGATCGCGGCGGCGAGGCGGGAGGCGGAGCAGCAGGCAATCGCCAGCAAGTTGCAGGTGACGGTTGTCACCGAAGGGAAGTCCAAGAAAGCTGCGGTCCCGTCGGCGGGACAGAGGGACTAGGAACACAGGCTAAAGCCTGTGC
>JAEHDI010000697.1 GCA_016880505.1 Bryobacterales bacterium
CGGGTAACAGGCGACCCGCTCCCGGCACCAGCCGAGCCAACCACCGTGCGCCGGTTGGTAATCGGAAGCCTCCAGTTGGCGGAGAAGCTCGTCAAGGAAGGTCTTCAGGTCACAATGTACGGCCAGATCCGGCCTTACCGTCGGCTTCTCTAGTTCAGCGGCGTCCACGTCTACCTGGATCTTGAAGGCATGCCTTGCAAACGCACCCCAGTTGTAACTCACCTGGCGGATATTCAGGCGAGAGCCCAGCACAAGGAGGACGTCACAGTTCTGCACGGTGAAATTCCCGGCGCGCTGGCCGATGGTCCCGGGCCGGCCGCAGAATAACTCGTCGTCGCTAGCAATCAAATCGTGCGTCCAGGCTGTGGTGACTGGAATCCTCAGCTTCCGGATGACCTTCTCGAATTCAATCAAGGCATTCGCGTGGCGGACGCCGCTGCCCGCAATCACAACGGGCCGCGTGGAGTTCTGAATGCGGCGGATGACCTCGCGGCAAAGCTCCGGGACCGGAGTGGGACTCCAGGATGGGGGATCTTCTTGCGAGTCGTACCCCGGTAGTGCCGATTCCTCAATGAGGCTCGACTGCACGTCCACCGGTATGTCGAGCCAGCAAGGCCCCGGGCGGCCGGATCTCGCCAGATGATAGGCGCGTTCCAGATGGTAACGGATGGTGGCCGGATCATCCACCAAGACTGCGTACTTGGTGATCGGTCTGACCATCTCCACAATATTCGCCTCCTGGTCGCCCAGTTGGCGGAGTGCGGTCAGGCCGCGCACGGTAGCGCAGGTCTCTCTCTTGACTTGCCCCGAAATAATGAGAAGGGGAATGGAGTCCGTCCAAGCTCCGAACACTCCATTCAGGGAGTTTATTCCACCGGGACCAGTGGTCACACTAACGACCCCGATCCTGCCGGAGACTCGCGCATAACCCTCCGCCGCCATTGCGCACGCTTGTTCGTGGTGGTTGCAGATATAGCGGATTCTGGTCTCTTTCCGGAGGGAATCGTTCAGGTGCATTGCCCCGCCGCCGGTTACGAGGAACATGTGACGCACACCCCAGTCGGCGAGCCTTCGCATTACGTAATCGGAGAGCTTAATCATCGCGTGTGCCATGCGAGCGTACGCGCAACGGCCGCTTCCAATGGCACCTGCTGCCGCAGTCGGAGTTCCTCGCGCACCCGGCCGATCGCCGGGACGTAATGGCGCCTCGGCGAGCTCCTTTCGGCCCGCTCCGCGATCTCGATCGGCGCGCCGCCGGCTATCGCAGACACGCAACTAGCCGCCTGCGCAACCGTCGCCTCTTCGTCCGACCCCACATTGTATGGCCGGCAGGGCTGGCCCTTCATCAGGATTGTCCAGAGCCAGATCGCCAAGTCGGCAGCGTACAGGTAGGAACGGTACGGCCGCCCATCCCCCTTCACTTGGATCGGCCCGCCGCGCATCGCGTCGCGGATGAAATTGCCGATGGCGAAGTGAGCATCCAGCGGAAGATACGGCCCGACGAAGGCAAAGCAGCGTGCAATCTTCACCTCGATGCCGTGCTTCCGGTGGTAAATGGCGCAAAGCAGCTCGGCGACGCGCTTGCCTTCTCCGTAAGCCGACCGCGCGTCCATCGTATCCGGAGCGCCAAGGTAGGTTTCCGGGATGTGGCCCAGATCGGAGGGCTGCTCTCCGTATACAGCCCCTGAGCTCGTCATCAGGAGCTTCCTCGCAGCCGCAGCCACCGCGAAATCCAGCGTCCGCCGCGTCCCGTGAACGATCGTGTCCAGCATCTGGAGCGGGTCCACTTCGTTCAATCGGGTACTGGACTCGGTTGCCGCATGGATGATGTGCGAGTACGCACCGGCCGGGAATTCGAACGAGCGGACGTCGCCACAGTGCAGCCGGACCGACGGATGCCCGGCCAGGTGGGGCGCCTTCTTGCGGAAGGCTTCCGGGTTCCGCGTTAACACGGTGGCCGAGGCGCCGAGACCGAGCTCGTCGTTGGCCCATGTGAAAGACTCGAGCAGCCAGCAGCCGAAGAAGCCGGTGCCTCCAGTGATGAAGATCCGCTGACCACGCAGCTCATCCCAGAGCCCTTGGGTGTGGGCGAGGACGTGATCGAGATCTTCGGCTAAAGGATTCATCGGAGCGCTTTCTCCATCGCCACCGGGACACGGTGAAAAGTTTCCACCATATAGTTCACCATCTCCTCGGTAATCCCCGGGTAGACGCCTACCCAGAACAGGTGGTTCATGACGAAATCGGAGTTACTGAGGTCGCCGGCGACGCGGTGCGGGATGTCGCGGTAGGCCGGCTGGCGAAGCAGGTTGCCGCCAAACAGCAGCCGGGTGGCGATCTTGCGTTCCTCGAGATAACGGACCACATCGGCCCGCGAAAACGGCGCTTCCGGACGCACCGCCACCGGGAAGCCAAACCAGCTCGGATTCGAGCCCGGCGTCGCCCGCGGCAGCACGAAGAATTCCTCCAGATCCCGCAGCCCTTCGGAGAGCGCACGGAAATTGCGCCGACGTGCCTCGATAAAGCCCGCCAGCTTGCGCAACTGCGCCAGGCCGACGGCCGCCTGCATATCGGTCGCCTTCAGGTTGTAGCCGACGTGGGAAAAGACGTACTTGTGGTCGTAGCCGTGGGGCAGATCGCCGAACTGCCAGTCGAAACGCTTGCCGCAAGTGTTGGCCTTGCCCGGCTCGCACCAGCAGTCGCGGCCCCAGTCGCGGAACGAGGCGGCGAGCGTCTGAAGCAGAGGCTGGTCCGTAACGACGCAGCCACCCTCGCCCATTGTGATGTGGTGGGCAGGGTAGAAGCTGAACGTCGCCAGATCGCCGAAGGAGCCGACGCGACGGCCGTCGTATTCCGCGCCGAGCGCGTCGCAGCAATCCTCGAGGAACCACAGGCCGTGCCGGCGCGCGAAGGCGGTCACCGCGGACACATCGAACGGATTCCCTAGCGTGTGCGCGATCATGACCGCGCGCGTCTTCTCCGAGAGCGCGTCATCCAGGCGGCTCACGTCGATGTTGTACGTCGGAACGGTGATGTCCACAAAGACTGGGACGAGGCGATTCTGGACGATGGGGTTGACCGTGGTTGGAAAACCGGCCGCGATCGTAATCACTTCGTCGCCGGGCCTCAGGCGGCGGTCGCCAAGTTTGGGTGAGGTCAGAGCGGATAGCGCCACCAGGTTTGCCGAGGAACCGGAGTTGACTATCAGGGCGTTCCGGATGCCGCAATAGCGGGCGAACTGCTTCTCGAATTCGGCGGCGAAGCGGCCGGCGGTAAGCCAGAAGTCGAGCGCGGAATCGACAAGCGACTGCATGTCCCCGGCGTCGAACACTCTGCCGGAGACGGGCACGGGGGAGACTCCGGGAATGAACTCCCCGCCGGCGTGGGCGGCCTCGTGATACTCGGCGACCAGGCCCAGAATACGGTCTCGCAACTGTTGGGTGCGCTCGCTCACGACGAAAGAAACTCCCTGTACCAACGAATCGTGCGCTCCAGACCCTGATCAAGAGTAAAGAGCGGCGCCCAGTTCAAGAGGCGGCGGGCGCGCTCCGCGCAGAGGTACTGCCGGCGGATCTCGTTCGAGGCCTCGTTGCGGACGTCCGGAACGAGGGCAGAACCCATCCGGGTGAGGATCCGCTCGACGAGTTCGAGCACGGTCACCTGGGCCTCGTTGGAGAAGTTGAAAGCCGAGCCCGCGAACTCGGGGCTGCCGCGGAGCTTCTCGGCAAGGAGCATGTAGGCGGCGGCGCCGTCCTCGACATAGAAATAGTCGCGGACGAACTGGCCGTCGGAACGGATGACGGGGCGTTCGCCGCGCAGCACGGACCGGATCGCGCCGGGCACGATGCGGTTCCAGTTGAGGTCGCCACCGCCATAGAAATTGCCGCAACGGGTGATCGCTACCGGCAGGCCGTAGGTGGCCGCGTAGGTCTGGGCAATCAGGTCGGCGCAGGACTTGCTGGCGTCGTAGGGGTGGCGTCCCTGGAGGGGGCAGTCTTCGGTATAAGGAAGCTGCTTCTGTTCGCCGTAGGCCTTGTCGGACGAAGCGACGATGATGGCGCGGACTTTCGGCGAGCGGCGACAGGCTTCGAGCACGTTCCAAGTCCCCTGGATGTTGCTCTCGAAAGTGGAAATGGGGTTGCCGTTGGCGATGCCGACGATAGTTTGGGCGGCGAGGTGAAAGACGGAGTCGATTTCGTACTCGGCGAGCGTGCGCTCGAGAACCTCGCGGTCGCGGAGGTCGCCGCGGACGATCTTGACACGGTCAATGAGGCGGGCGCACACGAGCTCGCTCTGGGGAACCCAGTCGCGCACGAGGCAAACGATGTCGGCGCCCTGTTCGAGGAGCCGGCGGACGAGCCAGCCGCCGAGGAGTCCGGTGGCGCCGGTGACGAACACCGGACGGTCGCGCCAGAATGTGCCGTTCAGAACCATACCCTCCAGGGGGCTCGGCCGGTGGACCACAGGTCGTTCAGGTATTGATACTCGCGATAGGTGTCCATCGCATAGAAGAAGCCGTGATGGCGGAAAGCCTTGAGCTGGCCATCGGCGGCGAGGTTTTCGAGAGGCTCGCGCTCGAGGATGCAGTCGTCGCCGCTGAGGTAGTCGAAGACGCCGGGTTCGAAGACAAAAAAGCCGGCGCTGATCCAGCCGTCGGAGCGAGGCTTTTCGCTGAAGTGCTTGACCGAACCCTCCTCATCCAGGGCGACGCTGCCGAAGCGAGAGACCGGGCGGACAGTGGTGACGGTGGCCAGCCGGCCGTGGCTCTTGTGGAAGTCGACCAGGCGGCCGATGTCCAGGTCGGCCAGCCCATC
>JAEHDI010000698.1 GCA_016880505.1 Bryobacterales bacterium
CGCCGACGACCCGCGCCACCACCTCGCGCGGCAGCAGGCGGGTGACAAAGGCCGCGATCAGGCAGCCTGCCGCCATCTTGTGCAGCATGCCGGTGAACAGCCACAAATCGCTGGTCAGGATCGCAAGCGCTTTGTCCGCGCCGTCACGCAGGTAGACGATCGTGCCAGCCACAACGGAGGTCAGCGCGATAACCGCCGTCGACCACTCGAAAGTCCTGACGCGGCGACGACGTTCGGCCATCAAGCTTGGGCGACTCTCTCTACGGGGTGCGGCAAATATCCTGGACGTGGCGGCGCGCCCGTTCAAGCAGAAAACCCGCATGGACGATCCTGTCGGGCCATTGACCCCGCACGCAGGCACAACTAACTTCTAGCTGATGGGGATGGAGTCCCCCGAAACTGCCTTCAACGGCTGATGACTCCTACCGCTTTGTATTGCGGTAGGAGTCCGTCTGAGACCCACCGCGAGGTGGGTTTTTTGTTGTTCGGTCAATCCGGCTGAAGAGGCCGGGGCCGGAAGGTGGCGAGGATGGGACGATGACAGGCACTTGGGCCCTTGCGGCATTGTGGCTGGGACTTGCGTTGATCGCGAGCCTGCTTTCCATTTGGTTCCGAATATCGACGGCGCTATCCGAGATTGTTGTCGGAACAATCGCTCAACTGATCATCGGTGCCGTCGTCGGCGCCGCCGTGCTTGGAACCGACGAGTCTTGGGTCAAGTTTCTTTCCGGCATCGGCGCGATCGTCCTCACATTCCTTGCTGGTGCGGAACTCGATCCCGAAGTTTTCAAGCGCAAGTGGAAGGAAGCGACTGCCGTCGGACTCACAAGCTTTTTCATTCCCTTCATCGGATGCGCTGCCGGTGCCTATTACGTGCTCGGTTGGGAGCCGATGCCGAGTTGGCTCGCCGGCGTCGCCATGTCGACGACGTCGGTCGCGGTCGTCTACGCTGTCATGCTGGAGTTCGGGTTCAATATGACCGACTACGGCAAGACAGTTCTTGCTGCCTGCTTCGTCACCGATCTCGGCACCGTTATTGCACTCGGGCTGATCTTCGCTCCATTCACCATCAAGACGCTGATCTTCCTCGGGGCCGGCGTTTTGGCTTTTGCGATTCTACCGTGGATCACGCCACGCTTCTTCCGGCGTTACGGCAATCGACCTTCGGAGCTGGAGGCAAAATTTCTGCTGCTCTGCCTCCTGGGCATGGGAGCACTCGCCTCATGGGCCGATAGCGAAGCGGTGTTGCCTGCCTATCTGATTGGGATGGTCCTGGCGGGCACGGTCGGAAAGGACCATGCGCTCATCCGAAGGCTGAGAACGCTGACCTTTGGACTACTTACGCCATTCTATTTCATCCGTGCGGGCTCATTCGTATCGATACCTGACCTCGTGGCGGCACCATTGGCATTCTTGTTTCTGCTTTTCGTCAAGATCACCACCAAAGTCATTGGCGTCTATCCTGTGACCAAGGCTTATAAGGCGCCGAACAAGGAGGCG
>JAEHDI010000699.1 GCA_016880505.1 Bryobacterales bacterium
AAATCCCAGACCACTCTGCCGTCGCGCAGCGTGAGCTCCGCAACCAGCCTCTTCGTGCCCTGGAGGCGTCTACGGCTGGAATCCACGAAGCCAAAATTTCCATCCACAATTCGCAGAACGGCGATATCGGCCGAGGATCCGACCGAGACGTGCCCGAGTTCCGGGTGGCGGATCTCCCGCGCAGGGTTCCAGGTAGAGCGCAGAATCACGTCCTCCAGCGACATGCCCATATTGAGGAACTTCGACATGACGTTGAGCATGTCCTTCATGCCTGCGTTCATGCTGCTCACATGGAGGTCGGTCGAGATCGAATCGGGAACAAAACCCTGCCGGACGGCGGGAACCGCCTGCCGGAACAGAAAACTTCCTGCGCCATGCCCGACATCGAAGATCACTCCGCGTTTCCTAGCCTCAAGCAGGTAAGATAACACCCGCCCTTGCGGGTCGAGCATGGGCACCGCGCCCAAATACAGGTGCGTGTAAATGTCTCCGGGCCGCAGCTTCCTCAAGACCAGGTCCTGAAACGGCCGCTCGGGGCGGAATTCCGCGAAGTCAACCATCACGGGAAGATCCGCCCGCCTGCCAGCCTCAACTGCCCGTTCGACAGCGGTCCATTCCGGACCGGCATAGTGGGCGATCTTGATGCCGACGACGAGCCCCGGGTAGCGCGCGGCCTCGGAGGCGGTCGGCTCCGGATCCATGTCGGTGGTATCCTGCTCGGCCGTAGTGCGCCCCGCCATGCCCCGGCCGACAATGTTGAGCATCGCCAGCACGCGCGTGCGGGAATTATCGATGATCTGCTGCTTGAATTCCGCAAAGTTGCGCCAACCGGAACTGCCGGCGTCCACGACGGTTGCCACGCCATTGCGGAACGTGAAGCCGTCCGGCCGGACGCCCAGCGCTCCTGTGTACTCCGGCGCCATCGTGCCGGCAAACGCATGGACATGAATGTCGACTAGGCCTGGAGTCACATACAACCCGCTCACGTCGACGACCCGCCGCGCTTTCGCGGGCTCGATCTTTTCGGCCACTGCCGCGATCTTCCCGCTCGAGATCGCGACGTCGCGAATCGCGTAGACCCGGTTCTTGGGATCGATGAGGTGCCCGCCCTTCAGCAGCAGATCATAGGGCGGCTGTGCAAACGCGGCGATGCCCGCGACGAAGTAGAGAGCAATGCGAAAGGATGGCGCATTCATAGCTGTTCGTGGCTCTCAGGTCCGACGATCCCGTGAGCGGGGAAACTATCCCCGCCCGAGGTTGCGACGAAGGGTCAGTGAGCCATCAGGGTTCGTCTTCTGATGACACGCCCATCGCACCGGGTGCCGCACCCCTTTCACTTCGAGTTCCGCCTTGAGCTTCAGCCCTTCCCATTTCGTGCCTTTCGGCAGCGGGAACTGGGCCTGCCGGATCTTGCCGGGCAAAGGATATCCCGCGTCCAGCCCACCGGCTGCGTGCACTTTGCCATCGTCGCCGAAGACAGTAACCCGCAACACCCCGGGCACGCCGGCAATCCCGTCGTTCGCGAACCCGATGATCAGGCCGGGATCATCGCCCTCGTAAGCCCAGACGAACGAAGGCCGCACATTGTAGCCGATCCTGCGGC
>JAEHDI010000700.1 GCA_016880505.1 Bryobacterales bacterium
CCGCCGTCGCACGGATGCTGGACCGCCTTGGCCGTGCCGCCGCCGCTCATCGCATGTACTTGGTCTGCTCATCCGACACGGTCGAGCCCGACGAGAAATATCGCAACATGGCCTTCTTTCTCGGCCGTGACGGCAAGGAGATCGGGCGGTACCAGAAGGTGCATCCGGCCATCAGTGAAACCGATCATGAGCGCGGCGCCGCCTTTCCCGTTTTTGAGACCCCCGACCTAGGCGGTGTCGGCATGTTGATCTGCTACGACATGGTCATGCCGGAGTCGTCCCGCAGCCTAGCGATGGCCGGTGCGGACGTGATCTTTCTTGTCACTCTAGGCGGCGCTACGACGGCCGGTGACCCGGATTCGGACGACGAAAGTCTGAACCGAGCATCTTTTCGGACTCGCGCCGCCGATAACTTCGTCTACGTCGTCGTCGCCAAGCGAGGGGGAGGTGCGATAATCATCTCGCCCCAGGGCAAGGTGCTCGCTGAAGGGAAAGCGCCGGGCGACATTGTCACCGCCGACGTCAACCCGTTCGCAGGCCGGCAAGCCGGCGATGCATGGAATGTGCAGACCGACATGCGTGCCCGTCTGTTTCGTGAGCGCACTCCCGCCGCCTACGGCATCCTGACGGACCCGGCGCCTCCGGTGCTGAAGAAGATCCCGGAGGCCATCACACCCCGCGAGGCGCTTCGCATCGCCGAAGGTGCCATGACCGTCGGCAGCGACCGCTTTTCCAAAGCCGAAGCCCTGCTCCGGGCGGGGCGAACCGAGGAGGCCATCCGCGCGTTTGAAAAGCTACGCGCCGACTACCCGACTACGTGGATCGACCGCGCGGCCGGCGCGCACCTCGCCAAACTGAAACGGTGATCCCTCCGCTCGGAACCGGCGCTTCCGGCCGGCGCCAGCATATAATTCGCCTATGGCCGCACTCAGCGAGGCGCAGCCACTTGAACTCGTAGACCTGAGAAGGATCAGCGCGGCTGATCTGTCACACCTGCTGGAGCATGAGCTTCGCGACTGGCGACGTAGCCTCGACTGGGATTTCCGGCCCTCGGCCGAACTGGTTCGACGGTTCGTGGGCATGCAGGCACTGAGCGGATATGCGTTGCTCGCAGGCCGGCGTGTGGCCGGCTACTCCTACTTTGTGACCGAGGAGCGAAAAGGGCTGGTCGGAGACTTATACGTCCTCCACGAGCATCGCACGCCCCGCAATGAGAACGCACTGCTCGAAGCGGTTCTCAACGATCTGCTGGCCATACCTTATCTGAGACGCGTCGAAGCTCAGCTCATGATGATGGTCGTACCGAATGGCCGCAATCTTCCGAAGGGCGAGTTTCTTTCCGTGCATCCAAGGAATTTCATGGTTTTCGACTTGTGCCGCACCAGCGAACTTCCTCCGGGTGCGGCGGCGGCGCGCCTGCATTTTGAAACGTGGAGTGACGGCCGGCAGGAGGAAGCCGGGCGCGTCATTGCCGAGGCGTACGCGGGCCACGTGGACAGCGGGATCAACGACCAGTACCGGTCCGCCGGCGGGGCAAGACGGTTCCTGACGAACATCGTGCAATACCCTGGATGCGGCCAGTTCTTCCAGCCGGCGTCTTTGTTGGCTTCGGACGTGTCGACAGGGCGGCTATGCGGTGTGTGTCTGGCGAGCCTGCTGGCGCGCGACGTGGGACATATCACGCAGATCTGCGTGTCCCCGCCGATGCAGGGCATCGGTGCTGGCTATGAACTCCTGCGGCGTTCCCTGGCTGTGCTGGCGGCTTCCGGGTGCCGGAAGGCAAGCCTGACCGTGACGGCGGCGAACACTGGAGCCGTGCGCCTGTACGAACGTGTAGGATTTGCGACGATACGGCAGTTCCCGGCCCTGGTGTGGGAGGGATTCGCGAAGGACATCTGGTGATGTTAACGAAGTGAACGGCAATTGCGGCACACTGCAAAAAGCGGGCAGGAGACGACAGGGTGGCTATTTCGATTCGAGATAAAGTTGCGGTAGTCATGGGGGCGTCGAGCGGAATTGGGCGGGCCACCGCCCTGGCATTGGCGCGCGATGGCGCTCGCGTCATGGCGTCGGCGCGCCGCGAGGACAGGTTGGCTTGGCTCGCGGAGGAGGCTCGACGTGAGGGTGGTGTGCTTGACACATTCCCGTGCGATGTAGTCGACCGGGCGCAAGTGGAGGCGCTCATCGCGGCGACGCTGAAGCGGTTCGGACAGCTCGACATTATGGTCTTCGCGACGGGAACGAACATTCCCGCGCGGTCCATGAAGCTGCTGACCGCCGAGACGTGGGACATGATGATCGCCACGAACCTGACCGGGGCGTTTCATTGCACCCACGCAGTCTTGCCGGTAATGCGGGATGCAGGCGGCGGGCTGATCATTTACATCTCGACGATCTCGGCTCACGTGCCGGACGTGTCGGGCGCGGCATACCAGGCGAGCAAGTGCGGAATCTCCGGACTGGCGCA
>JAEHDI010000701.1 GCA_016880505.1 Bryobacterales bacterium
CGGCTGGAGCCCTTCTGCGGCGGCTTCCTGTGTACGTACGTAGACAAGGAAGGAATGCTACAGGGCACTGACCTCGACTGGTTCCGACGCCTGCGCGCCGCCACCGACATCGAGATCACCGCCGCCGGGGGCATCACCACCCTCGACGAAATTCGTGAATTGAAGCGCCTGAACATCCACGCCGCTCTCGGCATGGCGATCTACACTGGAAGACTCGACCTCGAAGAACTGTCGCGCCTCAGCCGTGACAGTTGACGCGAGGCTCAACGTCAGCCCCTCCCCAATAACCCGAGTACCCTCGTCGCAGCCGCACTGATCTCCGTATCCGCGTTCATGGAGCGCTGCCGGAAATAAGGGATGGCATCGAGGGCCTCCGCCGACCGCATCCAGTTCGGATCGATGGTGTTCAGCGTCGATTCGGCATATTCCCGAGCCCCCCGATCCTTGTCGGTCACTTTCTCCAGACACCGGGAAATGATCGTTCGGGCATGGTCGGTGGCAGCCCATCTCGGATCAATGCCGTTTAGTGCCTGCTGTGCGATCCACGGATCGAGCGAGCCATCCAATGGGGCGCGGGCAATCGGTCCGATCGCCCGGGGATCCCCGAGCCTCCCGAGCGCCCGGGCGGCGGCGTTTCTGAGGTCGCGGTCCCTATCCCTCAGGGCATCGATCAGCGGCCCCACTGCCTCCGGATCGCCGATCTCGGCAAGCGTTCCCGCCGCCAGGTCCCGCTCGTAACCCTGACCCTTCAGCACGGCGACCAGGGCCGGAACCGCCGCCTTCCCTCGAGCGGTTTGCGTCCATCCGGGCTCCAGATCCCTCAACGTCCGGACCACCCAGCCGACGGAACTCACATCGCTCCGGACCAGATCGAGTAACGCGTCGATGGCGGTCGCCGTTTCGCCAATCTCTTCCACTAGATCGAGCGCCACCCGCTTCACGTCGGGTCCGCCATCCCGAATGGCTTCAAGTAGAGCGGGAAGGGCAGACTTTGCCTCCTCGGATTGCGGCCAGTTCGGGTAGATTTCGCCCAGAGCCTGGCGGGCAACATCGCGGACGGCGCTGTCTTGGTGCAGCAGGGCGCCCATCAGGGTCGGAATGGCGCGCCGGTCCTTGAACTTCGCCAGCGCCCGTGCGAATCCTTCGGCCGGGCGCTGCCGGAACGCGGCCACAAGGACTGGGACGGCACGCGGATCGCCGATTTCAGCCAACGCCCCGGCAGCGGCGTATTGAAGCGCTTCGTATGGCCGCCGCAACGCTTCCAGCAGAGGCTCTACCGCCTTTGCTTCCTTTGCGGTTCCGAGTTCGACGGCGGCGCGCTGCGCCGCCCCCCAGTCATCCGATTTCAACTGCCTGAGAGTCCACCACAGCATGGCAATCCACCCCGCGTATTGCCGGCCGGTTCAAACCGGGAACGACCCGTGCTCCAGAACTCCCCCGACCCGTCTACCCTACCCGCTCCAGGAAGCGCTTCGCCGCCTGGATGCCTTCGAACTCCGTAAGACGCTCACCTTCGTACTCGATCCCAACCCAACCGTGGTACCCCGCCTCATCCACAGTCTTCATCATGCGGTGCATGTCGATCGTGGTTTCATTTCCATCGGCACCGAAATCGTAACACTTGAAACTCACGCCCTTCGCGAACGGCATCAGCTTCCGAACCGCGTCATACTTGTCGACCTCTTTCGGGAAATTGCCGAAATCGGGCAGCGTCCCGAAATTCGGCAGATCCACCTTTTTCATGAGCCGAGTGACCACGTCGGGATTGGAAGACACTCCTCCGTGGTTCTCGATGATCACATTGATTTTCATCGGCTTCGCGTACTCGCACAGGTTGGCGAAACTCTCCGAGCAGCAACCGATGAAGGCATCAATTTCGGCCGGCGCCGTGGGCTGCTTGTCCGGGTACATGTTCGTCCGAATTGCATGACAACCCAAGTCGGTGGCGATATCCACCCACTTGTAATGATTTCTGGCAGCTCTCATGCGCTCTGCTTTGTTCGAGTGACCCATCAGCCCCTCGCCGTCGCACATGATCAGCACGCCCTTCGTCCCCGTTTTCTCCATGTTTTGTTTGAGCTCGCGGACGTAGTCCTGGGTCGGCGCCTCCCACAGTCCGTTGACGAATTCCAGTCCCTCGATCCCGAACTGTTCCCGCGCGATGCGCGGAAACTCGCGATTCGTCGTCATCCGCGCGAAGATCGCTTTATGAAGGGACCATTGCGCCAGCGAGATTCGGAACTTTTTCTGCGCCGCAGCCAGCGGGAGAGACACAGGGGAAACCGCCGCGATCCCGGCGGCCGCTGAAGCGTTCTTCAGGAATTGGCGTCGCTGCATGACGCCTATGATAGCAGGTGGTTTACGGGCGAGAGCCCCGCAGCCGGACCCGCGGGCCCGCGTTACGTGGCGTTCAATTCCCGCAGGTCGTCGATCCAGTAGTCAGGCTCCCACCGGGCCATCTCCTCCCGATTGCCGTAACCGTACCGGACTGCGCACGTTCTCACGCCCGCCTGCCGCCCCGCTTCCATGTCGGGACCGGAATCGCCAACCAGCAGGCACTCTTCCGGCGGTGCATCTAACGCTTCGAGCGACCGGAGAATTACGTCCGGGGCCGGCTTGCTCGGAAAGCCGTCCGTGCCCTGCACGTGGTCGAAATAGGGCAAAAGCCCAAACTTCTCGAGAACGAGGCGGGTGGTTTGTGTGCTCTTGGTGGTCGCGGTGGACTTCCGCCCGCCGAGGCGCGACAGCGCATCGATCACACCGGGATACAGCCGCGTGCCGCGATGTCCGCGGGCGTGATAAATCGCACGGTACTGCTGGAGAAGTTCCTCCATCCGGATCTGCGAGATTCCGGGAATCAGGTCTTCGAATAGGTCGTAGAGGTGCCGGCCTATGTAGGTGCGAAGCAGACTCTCCGGCACACCGTCGGCGGAAGTAACAGCCAGCGCCTCCTTAACGGCGCCGCAGATGTCCGTCGCCGAGTCGAGCAGCGTGCCGTCGACGTCGAACAGATAGAAGGAATACCGGGGAATCACGCCGGTTGAGGACGCTCTCCTTCTCTCAATCCGGGCACCCTATGTCCGCCCTCAGGCCGCACCACCGGCTGAGATCCGGCATCGTCCCGTTCACCGGAAGCGGTGACGCGGATCGGGAGTGTTACGCCCTCGATCAACTGCCTTACCTCCTGACCGTCGAGCACCTCGCGCTCGAGCAGCGCCTCGGCGATCCGCGCAAGGGCGTCGGCGTTGTCATCGATGGTCTTCTTCGACCGTTCGTAGGACGTCTCCACAAGCTTCCGGACCTGGTCGTCGATCTTGACGGCGGTGTCCTCACTGTAGTCGCGATGCTGGGCGATTTCGCGGCCGAGAAAGATTTGCTCTTCCTTCTTGCCGAAGCTCAGCGGACCCATGTCGCTCATGCCCCACTCGCACACCATCCGCCTCGCCATCTCGGTGGCGCGTTCGATATCGTTTCCGGCGCCGGTGGTGATATGGTTCATGAACTTTTCTTCGGCAATGCGACCGGCCATCAGGATGGTAAGCTGCGCTTCCAGGTACTCTCGCGTGTAGGAATGCTTATCGTCCAACGGCAACTGCATCGTCACGCCGAGCGCCATGCCCCGCGGGATGATGGTCACCTTGTGAACCGGATCGGCGCCCGGCGTCATGGCTGCCACCAGGGCGTGACCGGCCTCATGGTAAGCCGTGTTGCGCTTCTCTTCCTCGCTGATGATCAGCGACTTGCGCTCCACGCCCATGAGAACCTTGTCTTTTGCAACCTCGAAATCGTATTGGGTGACTACCTTCCGGTTCTGCCGCGCCGCCAGCAGTGCCGCCTCGTTCACCAGGTTTGCGAGGTCCGCCCCCGCGAAGCCCGGCGTTCCGCGCGCGATCACCGAAAGATCGACGTCGTCGGCGAGAGGGATTTTCTTGGTGTGTACCTTGAGGATGGCCTCACGCCCCTTCACGTCGGGCCGTCCTACCACGATCCGGCGGTCAAAGCGGCCGGGCCGCAGCAGCGCCGGATCGAGCACGTCCGGGCGGTTCGTCGCCGCCATCAGAATGACGCCTTCGTTCGACTCGAAGCCGTCCATTTCCACCAGCAACTGGTTTAGCGTCTGTTCGCGCTCGTCATGCCCGCCGCCCAAGCCCGCTCCACGGTGTCGCCCAACGGCGTCGATCTCGTCGATGAAGACGATGCACGGAGCATTCTTCTTGCCCTGCTCGAACAGGTCGCGGACGCGGCTGGCACCGACCCCGACGAACATCTCCACAAAGTCCGACCCGGAAATGGAGAAGAACGGCACGTTCGCTTCGCCGGCGATGGCCCTTGCGAGTAACGTCTTCCCTGTGCCCGGCGATCCGATCAGCAGTACTCCCTTCGGAATCCTGCCGCCCAGTTTTTGGAATTTCTGGGGCTCGCGCAGAAACTCGATGATCTCCTGGAGTTCTTCCTTCGCTTCCTCCACGCCGGCTACATCTTTGAAGGTCACTTTCTTCTGCTGGGAGGAGTGCAGCCGGGCACGGCTCTTGCCGAAACTGAGGGCTTTGTTTCCGCCGCTCTGCATCTGCCGCATCATGAAAATCCAGAACGCGAGCAGAAGTATGAACGGTACCGCGTTGATCAGGATGGAAATCCAGTTTCCGGAACTGGTCTCCTTAATGTCGACGTCGACGTTCTTGTCCCTCAGGAGATTGTAGATGTCCGGATAGTTGGACGGAATGGTTGTTCGCAGCCCGGCTGCCTCGTCGCGGAATTCGCCCCGAACCTCGTTTCCGGTGATCGCGACCTTCTTGACCTTGCCTGCTTCCACCTGTCCGAGGAACTGGCTGAAGGTGAGTTGCCGATCCTGTCGGGTCTTCCCGGTCTGCACGACGATCCAGAGCAGAACTGCCACACTGATCAGCACGACCCAGAAGATCGCTGTCTTCACGTTCGAATTCATCACGCCTCCCTACCGGCGAGGGGCTGCAGATCCCATTTTCTTCTCATCACATACATAGAGACGTCACCGCCCGTCAGTGAGATTCCCGGAATCCGCAGAATCTTCCGTTTCCGTCACCCGTAGAACCATCCGACTCTCCCGCGTGGCCGCAAACTCCGCTGCCGGACCGAATCGCCTTGCCCATACAATGGTTTCTCCGTCAATCAGAATCGGCCAGCCTCGCCGTTCCCAGAGAGGAATTCGCGTCTGCCGAAAAAAAAACTTGATTCGTTCGCCTCGAGCGTGCCCTGACGGCCGATATTCATCCCCCGGCCTCCAGTTCCGAAGCTCTAGCGGCCCCCGGATCCGATTCCAATCGAGATCTCCACTTTCATTATAGCCGGAATCCGGGCTTATCCAGCCATCTGATTTTTCAAGTAGTTGCAGAGAGATCTCCCCACCCTCGGGGGTCCGGAACCGCCCCGGGGCGGCGACCGGAATCGAAAAGTCACGCTCCGAGGCTCCGTATTCACCCGCGGGGGCGAAACGAAGCCAATCGAAGGATCGAAAAACGTCCACGCCCGGAACTTGGACGCGCCCATCGCCCTCGCCCGCCGTAGTTAGTGATAACACCTTCTCAATGTGTACGAAATCGATCCGCCGAAGGTCCCCCTTCACAAGCTCGAACGCTCTCCGTATGAGCCGGCGACGTACAGCTTGATCCATACAGGCAAGGTCCACGACGCGAAGCAGTACCGCCGGCGGCTTCTCAACGAAACACTTTGCCGCGATCCGGTCGATCTCTAGGCGCCAGTACGCCTCGTCTTCCCTGGCGAGCAACGCCATCCGGGCGAGATTCTCCGCCAGTGCCGGGTTCCAGTCGCGAGCAAGAGACGGCAAAAGCTCTTGCCGGATCCGATTTCGGGCGAACACCAGGCTTCGGTTGGACGAATCCTCCCGCCAAGGGATGCCGCGGCCGGCAAGGAACTGTTCCACCTCGGCCCGGCCTACGTCCAGCAAGGGACGCACGAAGCCCTCCGCCGTGGCCGGCAGGATACCGCGGAGACCGGTGGTACCCGCGCCGCGCAGCAGGCGGAACAGAACAGTCTCCGCCTGGTCCGACCGAGTATGCCCGAGCGCCACGCAATCCAGCACGCCTGCGCGCAGGTAGCGGAGGAAAAAATCACGGCGGACTTGCCGTGCGGCCTGTTCCAGGTTTTCGCCGCGCTCCTCGCATATCCGGCGGACATCGGCGGATTCCGAGCAGAACGGCAAGCCCAACCGTGCAGTCATCGCACGGACAAACTCTGCATCCAAGCGCGATTCTTCGTCCCGCAGCCTGTGATCGAGATGCAACACAGTCAGTTGCAACGCCCACCGCGGGGCCAGTTCCACCAACACGTGCAATAGGCAAACCGAATCCGCGCCGCCGGAAACGGCCACACCCACGCGGTGCGCCGGCAGAAAAAGCGAACTTCGCTCGATGGTTTCGGCGACGCGTTCCGGCAGTGAGGAGACGGACACTACCTCCATTCTAGAACCGGCGCCGGCGTCATTCATGCTATAACGAGTATTGGTTGCGACGCGCTTGAGCTAGGCCCTCTCCGGCACTCTCACCGTACATTTCGAAGTTTCAACACGCAGTTAGGAGCGAACCATGGAACCTAAGGGAGACATCGCATTAATTGGTCTGGCCGTGATGGGCCAGAACCTCATACTCAACATGAACGACCACGGCTACACGGTCGTCGCTTACAACAGAACAGTCTCGAAAGTTGACGAGTTCCTGAATGACGCAGCGAAGGGACGCGACACGATTATCGGCGCTCACTCGATCGAGGAGATGGTGAAGCTGCTGAAGCGGCCAAGGAAGATCATGCTGATGGTCAAGGCGGGCAAGCCGGTCGATGACTTCATCGAAACGCTTCTGCCTTACCTCGAAGCGGGCGACCTGATCATCGATGGCGGCAACTCGCACTTCCCTGACACAATCCGCCGGACTAAGTATCTCGAAGGCAAGGGCCTCCTGTACATCGGGACGGGTGTTTCCGGCGGCGAAGACGGTGCGCGCTTCGGCCCGTCGATCATGCCCGGCGGCAGCCCGGCTGCGTGGCCGATGGTAAAGGAAATCTTCCAGGCAATTTGCGCCAAGACCCCCGACGGCGAGCCGTGCTGTGACTGGATCGGCGAGGATGGCGCCGGCCACTACGTCAAGATGACCCACAACGGCATCGAGTATGGCGACATGCAGCTCATCTGCGAGGCCTACCAGGTAATGAAGGTCGGACTGGGCCTCACGAATCAGGAGATGTACGAAGTCTTCGCCGAGTGGAACAAGGGCGAACTCGACAGCTACCTCATCGAGATCACCCGCGACATCCTCGGCTACACGGATGAGAACGGCGAGCAAGTCGTCGACAAAATCCTCGACACCGCCGGCCAAAAGGGAACCGGTAAGTGGACCACCGTCAGTTCGCTCGATCTCGGAATCCCCGTGACGCTTATCGGCGAGGCGGTCTACGCCCGCTGCCTGAGCGCCATGAAGGATGAGCGAGTGGCGGCTTCGAAGACCCTGAAGGGCCCGAAAACGAAATTCCGCGGTGACCGGAAGGCGTTCGTCGAGGACATCCGCCGGGCGCTGCTGGCCTCTAAGATTGTCTCCTACGCACAGGGATTCATGCTGATGCGCGAGGCGGCGAAAGAGTACAAGTGGAACCTCAACTACGGCGGCATCGCGCTCGTGTGGCGCGGAGGCTGCATCATCCGTTCGGCCTTCCTTGGCAAGATCAAAGAAGCCTTCGACCGCGACCGGAAACTGAGCAACCTATTGATAGACAAGTACTTCCGGGGAGTGATCGCCCGCTGCCAGACGTCCTGGCGCCGCGCTGTCGCCAAAGCGGTGCAGATGGGCGTGCCGGTACCGGCATTCACGACCGCGCTTGCGTTCTATGACGGCTACCGAAGCGAGCGCCTGCCCGCGAACCTGCTCCAGGCCCAGCGCGACTACTTCGGAGCGCACACCTATGAGCGGATCGACAAGCCACGGGGCCAGTTCTTCCACACAAACTGGACCGGGCGCGGCGGTACGGTCGCCTCAGGACAGTACAACGCATAGCCGGCGCCGGAAAGACCCCAGCACAAGGAGAACAGAATGAGCTACGGTTTGAATATCCGCCCGGAGAGCGCCCTGGATTTCGTTTCTCTCGGCGCGCTGGTCCATCGCCTGGACCCCGGCATTATCCCGTTCCGCAAAGCCACCGAATGCCAGATCCACGTGAGTGGCGGTGAGTTCAACTGCGCCGCCAATCTGGCGAACTGCTTCGGTCTGCAGACCGGCATCGCCACCGCGATGGTGGACTATCCGATCGGCGACCTGATCGCGGAGCGCGTGCGGGTCATGGGCGTGAGACCCTTCTACAAGCGGTTCAAGCATAACGGCGTCAACGGTCCAAACATGGCCACCGTTTACAGCGACCGCGGCTTCGGAGTTCGCGGGCCGGTGGTCTTCTACAACCGCAGCAACGAGGCCGGCGCGATGCTGAAGCCGGGCGATTTCAACTGGAACGAAATCTTCGGTGGGGGAGTGCGCTGGTTCCATAGCGGCGGGATCTTCGCAGCGTTGTCGGAGACAACCGGCGAGTTGATCGTCGAGGCAATGAAGGCAGCCAAGGCCGCCGGAGCGGTCACCTCCTTCGATCTGAACTATCGCGCCAAGCTCTGGAACATCTGGGGCGGTCAGGAGCGGGCGGTCTCCGTCGTGAAGCGCATCGTGGAGAACGTCGATGTCCTGGTCGGCAACGAGGAAGACCTCCAGATGGGTCTCGGCATTCCCGGACCCGAGGTCACCAAGAAGTCCAAGCTCGACCCCAGTGTGTTCTTCGGGATGATCGACCAGGTCCTGGCCAAGCACCCCCAGGTCAAGGTTGTAGCGACGACACTCCGAGAAGTTCACTCGACCAACCACCACAGTTGGAGCGCGGTGGCGTGGATTAACGGAAAGACCTACGTCGCCCCGACCGCCGAACTCAACGTCTACGACCGTGTCGGCGGCGGAGACGGCTTTGCTTCCGGATTCATCTATGGCATCCTCAGCGGCGAACCGGAAGAGGAAGCCGTTAAGCTCGGCTGGGCGCACGGAGCGCTTCTCACGACATTTCCGGGGGACACGACTATGGCGACGGCCGACCAGGTCCGCGCTTTCGCCAAGGGCGGCTCCGCTCGCATCCAGCGGTAAAATGATGGGCCGGGTGTGTGCCCGGCCCTCTTCCTGCACAGGAGAACTACGGTGGATCTCATGGAACGCGCCGCACGCGTGCGGCTCCTTCTGATGGACGTCGACGGCGTACTGACTGACAGCAGAATCTACTTCCTGCCGGCGCCGGATGGCTCCTGGACTGAAACCAAAGGCTTCGATTCGCAAGACGGCATCGCGCTCCACTGGCTTCGCTGGAAGGGTATCAAGACCGGTATCATCAGCGGCCGAAAGTCGCCCGCGGTGGAGTTGCGCGCGCAACAGGGCCACATGACCTACTGCTACCAGGGCGACATCGAGAAGATCCCCATCATCGAGGAGATTCTCGCGAAAGAAGGCATCACCAGAGATCAGGTCGCCTACATCGGCGACGACTTGACTGACATCGTCGTGATGCGGCGCGTCGGGTTCGGTGTCGCGACCGCTAACGCCCGTCCCGAGGTGAAGAAGTGCGCCCACTACGTCACCCAGATTGAGGGCGGGCGCGGCGCTCTGCGTGAGGTCGCGGAACTCCTCTTGAAAGCGCAAGGGTATTGGGAGGAGATTCTCCGCAAGTACGAGGTGAATGTCTAGATGTCCGGTGAGAAGATCGGACTGATGGTTCGCTCGGAAGCCGGTCCGGGCATCCTTCACCAACTCACAGGCGTGATCGCCCGCCACAGCGGCGATATCACGCTCGTCGAGATCATCGAAAGCGTGCCGCCCGATTCGAGAATCTACTTCGAGATCGACCTGCCTGGCGACAGCGCGGCGCTTGCGGCGGAAATGCGGAGTCTGCCCGTCGTCCGGGAGGTCGCCATCGTCAAGACTTTCCAGAAGATCTACGGAAAGCGGATCATCATCATGGGCGGCGGCGCCCAGGTCGGCCAAGTGGCCATCGGAGCGATCTCGGAAGCCGACCGCCACAACATCCGCGGCGAACACATCTCCGTGGACACCATTCCGCTGGTCGGCGAGCAGTCGCTGGCGGATGCGGTTCGCGCCGTCGCGCGTCTCCCGCGCGCTCGTGCCCTCGTGCTAGCCGGCTCGCTAATGGGGGGAGAGATCGAACAGGCGGTTCGGGAGGTAAGGGAGCAGGGCCTGCTCGTGATCAGTCTCAACATGGCCGGGAGCGTTCCCGACGCCGCGGACCTCGTAGTGAGCGATCCCGTCCAGGCTGGCGTGATGGCTGTGATGGCCGTCGCCGATACCGCCAAGTTCAACGTCGCGCGTCTGAAACAACGCGTCTTCTGAGCGCTGCTACGTCTACTCCGCCCTCAACTCGTATTCTCTGAGCAGTGTTCGGTCCGATGCCGGGCTGTATAGCCGAACCCAGTATCTGCCTACCGCGAGGGTCGTCCCCACAGGCACGCTGAGTTTGCCGCCCGATGGAGTGGCGTCCGTTGGCCAGATCGTATCGCCCTGCGCGTTCACGAGTTCCACACGGTAGGAGGAAGACGGCGCCAATTCTGAAACGTCGATGCGGAGGAGCGGCCGGCTGTCACGGGACACCGTCGCCGCCGTGCTTTCACCCCGGACGGTTTCGAGGACAACCACGGCCATGGGGGGATTGAGCCTCTCCTGGCTCGGCCGCGCAATCCAATAGACACCTATCACCACGACCGCAACGGCAACCGTAATCAACACTGGTTCATAACTCAACGCAAACGCCCGGAACCGGCCCAGAAAACCCGGACTCTTTTGTGGCGGCTCCGCGGCCAGTTTCGTCGTCGCGGCACGCGCGGCGCGTACGTATATGTCCGTGTCCTCAAGCCGGTCTTGGCAGGACGCGCAGACAAGCAGATGTTCTTCGATTGCTTCCAGTTGCGCCCCTTCGAGCCTCCCCATGGAATACAACTCCAGCTCCTCTTCACCAGCGTGTTCGCCGAATTCGGCCTGCATGACAGCATCCTTTCTGACAGCGGTCTGTGCAGTCCGCCGCCACGACACCAGCCCTTTCGACACTTAGTGCCCCGTTCCCGCTAATTTTCTCAAGGAAACCTTCGGGATGATCCGGTGTTTGAGCCGACGTCTTCCCAGTTCTCCGAAACGCGCCTTCGCCCGGGACTTGAGCAGCCGGAACTGGGTCTCCGTCAGATTCATCTCCTCGCAGATCTGTTGCTGGGATTGTTCCATCAAGTAGAAGCGCGTCAGAATCTCGCGGTCGCGAACCGAAACGCTGCGTAGGACTGCCTCCATAATCTCCATCTCCTGTCGCGAGATCACCCGTTCCTCAGGGGTCGCGCGGTGATCGTAAACCGCAGCACCCGTTTCGAGGTCCTCGAAGTCCCGCCGGTTGTGTACGGCGCTGTCGATGTGCGCTGCAATCTGCCGGCGGACAACGGTCCGCACAAACCCCATAAGCCGGTCCGGCTCGCGAAGGTCGCCGCGTTGGATGGCTTGTACGACAATCACGAACGTGTCATGCACCTTGTCGTCGAGTTCCTGGGGACCTAGCTGGCGGCACAAGTAGAAGCGGATCCCACGTGAGAAAAGCCGGTAGAGTTCTTCCATCCCGCGGGGATCACCCAACTGAATCCGTTCTACAAGTTCGCCCCAACGCACCGGGGCCAGCCCGGTCTCACTATCGGCGCCCAAGGCAGTCGGCTCCAATGCGGCCTTTTCCTCCGAGCGCGCCTCGTCGGATTCAGGATGGAATTCCTCGTGCGGTACTGCCATCCGGTCTACTCCTTTCCGGCCACAAAGTGAGCCGCCCAGTACCGCGGCTCCGATCGCCATGTACTCGAGCGCAGCATCTCGAGCTGCGCTTCCTGAAGCGCCAACGCCGGTGTTGAGCGGACCCCATCGCGATTCACTCTCCGCAGGCTCCGGTAGAAACTCACGAAGAGTCCTCCGTTATCGTCTGGCGTTGGCCACAAACTCGCCACAACTGCTTCCGCTCCTGCCGCCAGCCATGCCCGGCTCATCCCCAACAACCCCTCGCCGGGGAGCGCGTCGGCCGAGCCGGAACTGCATCCACTCAACGCGACTACCGGACCATCGAGTCGCCATTGCTTGATCTCGGCCGCCGTCACGAGCTCGGTGTTGCCCCCCTGTCCGAGGCTGAGCGCAATCATGGCCTGCTTTGGACTTCCGGACGACATGACGAAGTGCGTGGCGAAGTGAATCGCGGCCGGTTGACTGCCTAGCGCAACCGAGAGGTCGGCTCTCGATGCACGGGGGCCATCCAACAGCACAACCGGAGAGGAGACATCCGACCATGCTCTCGCGCATGCCCGGATCTCCTTGCCGCTGCCGGCCAGCCTCGCCATCTCCAGCGTTGATGCGGATACCGGGCGGGCAAAGAGGCTTGGCAACAAACGGAAGAATCCGCCCTCGGCAGCCTCCGACTCAATCGCCCTCCAACGCGAGTCGGCGGCGTTGTAGACCGCATCGCCGACGCCGACAAACGGCCCATCGTACGCGCGAGAGCGTTCCGTTCGGCGGATGGCAGCCGCCGGAACAGTGGCAAGTGAGTGGCTCTCAACCAGGTACACCGGCTCGCGCCCGCGACGCCCCGTAACGAGAGCGGAGAGCGGAGCCTCAAATAGTTCGTGCTCGGGCACGACCTTCCAGTGAGCCTTTTCACGCGCGGAACGGCCCATGTGACCGAACAACGCCGCGTACAGCATTTCGCCTGCTTCGGTTTCGCTGCCGGCCCGCACGGCCAGGCTGAACTGTTTCACCAGCTCCCTTAGCCGCCGGCGGGAGGGCAGTCGCTTCATGTGGAAGGACTCCCCCGTCAGCTCCCAGCGGTACGATTCGGTCTCGCCGAGGTGGAAACTCAAAAGAGCTTCGTCGCTAGCGATCGCACCCTGTACGCGATCGAACGGTACCCTGCCGGGCACCTCAGGGCCCGGCGTCTCGAGCCCCGATCGTGTCTCAATTTCAGTCAGCCGGAATCTCAGTTCGTCGATCCGGCGCCGTATCTCCGTCTTGCCGGCGCGGAGCAACTCTGTTTCCGACGCCCGGAGCTGAGCGAGGGTCTGCCAATACTCAACCGGCATTCTTCGATTGCCCGAAACGCTGAGCAACACCCGCAAGCCGGCCGCCCGGTTCTCCTCGGAGGCCGTGAAGGCCTGCCGCGCGTAACGCTCGTCGCCGGTGCGGAAATAGAGACGCGCGGCCGCGTACACGTACGCTGTGTATACCTTCTGGAGATCGGCAGTGGTGTTTGTCCACACCGAGTCCGAAGACGGGAGTTCCGCGCGCCAACGTCCTGCGAATTCCAGAGCACTCTCAAGATCTGCGAGGGCTGCTTTCAGGCTTCCTTGCCGGAGCCGAGCTTGCCCACGCGCGTGGTACACACGCCACAATGGCACTGTCCCGCTCCCCTGTAATGCTCTTTTAACAGCTTCGTCGAGCAGTCTGGCGTCAGTTGGGAGTTCCCCTTGCTCCAGTTTCAGCAAGCCAAGAAGGTAGTAGGAGTAGTCGAGTTCCTGAAGGCGATATAGTTTGCTCAACCGGAATGCCTCCAGCAACACCCGTTCCGCGGTGTCCAGCTGGCCCCGCCTCATCAGCAGGTAACCAAACCGGTTCGAGGCCAGGGCGCGACTGGCGGTATCACCCATCCGGTCGGCTGCCTCGACCGCGTCCTGGTAAAGGCGCGAAGCGCTCCTCATGTCGCCTACTCGTGCGCTGAGCAGCGCGCTCTGCGCGAGCAGGAGCGGGAGGTATTTGCTCCTACCCTCTTTGCGCAACAAGTCCAGAGTTTCGCGTGACACAGCGAGCCCAGCATTCGGCTCCTCCATCTGGAGGTACAGGGAAGACAAATTCGCCGAGACGGTCGCGAGCATCTCCGTATCCCCCGTCATCTCCGCCAGTCGCTTTGCCTCAAGATACGCGTCGAGCGCGCCGCGGTATTGAAACATCGCGAAGCGGCAACCGCCGAGATTGATCAGGAAGCGAATGGCTGACGCGGTATCGCGCGACCGCAGCGACCGCTGGTATCCCTCGGCATGAATGTGAGCCGCGCGGAGGTACTCTCGATTCCGGAATAGGGCGTTTCCCTGCGCTCGGATTTCCCGCAACGCGGGATTCTGGGGGAGGGAATGTCGTGGGCGGACAAGCGGGCCGGCCGTCATCATCAGCATGAGGACGAGTGCGGCGGTTGAGAGTGTCTTCATGTGTGGGAGAGGAAAGGGAATGGAACTACGAGCCTGAAGTTCCTAGGAGTACCCTAACCAGGAGTACTCCTAGGGAATCATACCAGACATTGCCGTGGATATGGCAACCATATCTAATGGTTAAGACTTAGACGTGCGCCTGTGGTCGCGCACGAGAGGGTTCTGAACTTCTAGGGGTCCACAGCCGATCAGTCAACAATGATGATGATCGGAGGCATCCAATACCTCGAAGGGAGCGTACTCTACTCCCGCTTCGAGGATAGCCGCCGAGCGGTATTTCCCAGAGTGAACTCCAACTCATAAAATGTATAGTTTCATATAATTCCAACATCCAGATGTCCTGTGACTGGCAAATACCATGCCCTCTAAATGTTGAGAATTCGACCCTGCTCAGCCGCTTCGCGTGCCCCCAGCACGACCTCATTGACACGCCAGATCTCGGCCATGGTGAGGGCGGGTGTCTTGCCGAGGTATACCGACTCAAGGAAGTCCACGAACACGGAACCTTCCGGCGGCAGGTCGCGGATCTGCTCGAGTTTTCGCCCTACGGAA
>JAEHDI010000702.1 GCA_016880505.1 Bryobacterales bacterium
GACATCGGCTACAAGGTGGCTTTGAATACAGTCCAATTGCAGGTCAGCGGTATGACCTGCTCCTCATGCGTAGAGAAAATAGAGAAAGCAGTAATCCAACTGGACGGTGTTACGAGTGCCGTTGTGAATCTGACTACAGGAACGGCACGGGTAGAGTACAACCCAGCTTTAACCCCTTTAACCGAAATAAAACGGACTATCAGGGAATTAGGCTATGGGGCAGAAGAAGTCATTGAAGGTACTGCACTTGACCGCGAAAGAGAGGCCAGACAGAAGGAAACACGTAAGCAGCTTATCAACTTAGCTATAGGAAGAGGGGACTCGGGATGTCGGTGAACGGAAAAACGGTACTGATCTCCGGCGCGGGCCGCGGGATCGGCAAGCGGCTGGCCATCGGTTTCGCGGCAGCCGGTGCGCGAGTCGGCCTCCTGGCAAGGAGCCAACCCGAGTTAGACCTGGCGAGGCTTGAGATCGCACAAGCTGGTGGATCGGCTGTCAGCCTGCCCGCCGACGTGCGCGATTTCGATCAGGTGTGCGGCGCGGTAGAGCGGCTCAGGGAGGAGTTCGGACCGGTCGCGGTGGTGGTCGCGGCCGCCGCGGTGCAGGGTCCGATCGGACCGTTTCACACGGCCGACCCCCGGCAATGGGCGGAGGCGATCGAAGTCAACCTTCTCGGCGTGATGCACACGTGCCGCGCGGTGTTGCCCGAGATGATCCAGCGCCGCCGCGGAAAGATCGTCGTCCTCACCGGCGGAGGGACCACCGGACCGCGCACCAACTTCTCCGCCTACGCCGCATCCAAGACGGCGTTGGCGCGTTTCGTGGAAACGGTGGCCGGCGAAGTGCTCGACTTCAACGTACAGATCAACTGCATGTCGCCGGGCGGCACCTACACCCACATGACGGACGAGATCCTTCATGCCGGAGAAGATGCCGGCGCGAAGGACTATGAGGACGCACGCCAGGTGCGCGAAACCGGGGGCGTCTCACCCGAGCAGCAGATTCAACTCGCTCTCTTTCTGACCTCCGACCGTTCCAACCACGTCAGCGGCAAGATCATCCACGTCAAAGACGCGTGGAAGCGCCTGGAAAACGCGAACAGCGATTCTGAACTCTTTACGCTCCGGCGGACGGTGCGGCGATAGAGGCCGCACGTATCGTGGACGCGGTCCGCGGGCGCCCGTTCCGCATCGGGCGTGTGCGATGATTGATGCGGATTGGAGACGCCCATGAAGCTTGCCCGTTTCATGTTCATCCTCTTGTGCAGCCTGTTGGTCGCCGGGACCTTGCCGGCGCAGTCAAATAGGAAGAAGCTGCTGGCAATTGGAGAGGTGAAAGGTTTTCAACACGACTCCGTCAGCCACGCGCTCGGAACCATCTGGAAGATCGGACAGGAGTCCGGTCTTTACGACACCTATATTCGCACCGACACGCAGCTCATCACGAAGAAGAAACTGGACGGCAACGCAAAGAACCTCGATTTCTTCGACGCGATCTTCTTCTACACGACCGGAGAGCTTGCCATGGACGAACAGCAGAAGGCCGACTTCCAGTCGTTCATCCGCGATGACGGCAAGGGGTTCCTTGGAGCGCACAGCGCCAACGATACCTTCTACAAATGGCCCGAGTACGGCGAAATGATCGGCGGTTATTTCGATCTTCACCCGTGGAACCAGTTCCAGGCGCCGATCATCGTCGAGGATCGCAACTTCCCCGGCATGCAACAGTTCCCGCCCACCTTCACGATTCACGACGAGATTTACCAGGTAAAGGATTTCTCCCGGGAACGCGTTCGTGTGCTCATGCGCCTGGATGCGGACAAGGTGGACCTGAAGACAAAAGGCGTACATCGCACCGACAAGGATTTCGCGGTCACTTGGGCCCGGAATTACGGTAAGGGCAGAGTTTTCTACTGCGGACTCGGACACCGCGAGGAAGTCTGGGACCGCCCGGATGTCCAGAAAATGTGGCTGGAAGCGATCAAGTGGACGATGGGGTTGATTCCGGGAGACGCCACGCCTCGCCCCATGCCGGTGAAGTAGGATTGCGCCACAGGTCTTCACGCGATCTCTGCGAGCGCAACTCTCTTCAGTTGACCGCACGCCGCGAAGATGTCGCGGCCGCGCGGCTTGCGGACGAAGCACGGCACGGACCGCCTCACTATCGTTTGGAAAGACTCCACGCGCTC
>JAEHDI010000703.1 GCA_016880505.1 Bryobacterales bacterium
CGCCATGCCGGTTCCTCCACCGGACCCGGAAACCCCGCCGGTCCGCCTCGCCGCCATGCCGGTTCCTCCGCCCGACCCGGAAACCCCGCCGGTCCGTCTCGCCGCCATGCCGGTTCCTCCACCGGACCCCGAGACTCCACCTGTCGTGTAGCCGCGCGGTTGCTCTCGGACGAGCACGGGCCGGCACTGACGATGTACCGGCCCTTTCAGGATGGGTGCACGGATAGAATATAAGATCCGGTCAAGCTGTACAGAGCCGGAAGTGTATGACTTATTTTTGGTCGGTCCCCATCTGGCTCGGAATTGTGCTTCAAATCCTGATCATTGCCGCCTTGTTGCGGGGACCGTACCGGAATTTCAAGGTTCTTTTTGTCTACTCGGTTGTTCTCTTTCTGATCACGGTCGGCGAGGCGGCCGCCTTCTACGACCGCGAAATATGGACGAAAACGTCCCGGCACTACTGGATTGGGGACGCGATTCTGCAAACCCTTATCTTCGTGTTCGTGATCTCCCTTATTCATCGCGCCATGGCAACCAGTCTGAAGCGCGCCACAATCCGTCGAATCCTTGTCGGCGGAGCGGCTCTCTTTGTGGCGTCCTCCGTTTACCTCACGCGCGAGCCGAAGTTCGGCGCTTGGATGACAACGCTGAGCCGCAACCTGGGACTTGCCGCAGTGATTCTCAACCTCTTCCTATGGGCGGCGTTGATCCGGGAACCGTCCGTCGACCGGAAACTCCTCCTGGTGAGCGGGGGACTGGGAATCCAGATGGCCGGTAAAGCGATCGGTCACTCACTGCGTCAACTTTCGCGCTCCATGATCTTCACCGGTGACTTGATCATTGTCCTCTCCCACCTGGCCTGTCTGTACATCTGGTGGCAGGCATTCCGTAGTTTTGACCGCCCTGCACCGGAACGATAGAATAGTGGCGGATTGTTGCGGACCGTCTGCCCTGCGGGCTCTCCTTCGAAACCATGCGATTTTCCCAGCCTTTGCGGCGGAGTCGATCCGGTCCAGACAGGAGATTCAGATGTCATTGTTGAAAGATTCGTTGAATCGCAGAGACTTTGTGAGGAGCGCCGCCGGCGTGTCCGCGACGCTGGGGATGGCAGGTAAGGCTTTGGCCTCCCGGGCAAAGGCTCAGTCCGGGCGAGTGCTCGGCGCAAACGACAAGATCAATGTCGGCGTTATTGGCGTCGGCGGGCGGGGCGCCTATCTTGCAGGAGAGTTCGCCGAGATCGGCGAGAAGACGGGCGCCTGCAAAGTGACCTCGGTGTGTGACGTCTGGCAGAAGCGTGTCACCCGGCAGAAGGAAAAGCATCAGTGCGACGGGTACCTTGACTATCGCGAAGTCATCAACCGGAAAGACATTGACGCGGTCGTGATCGCAACCCCCGATCACTGGCACGCCAGGATCGCCCTCGAGGCGATGGACCACGGCAAGGACGTCTACCTTGAGAAGCCCATGTGCCACACCGTCGAGGAAGCCCGGCAACTCGTGAGCACCGTCCGCGAGACCAAGCGCGTACTCCAGGTCGGCTCGCAGACAACGTCCGGCGATCAGTGGAACAAGGCCCGCAAGGCGATTGCCGACGGCATGATCGGCCAGATGATCATGAGCCAGGGCTCCTATCATCGCAACTCGGAAGAGGGCGAGTGGAACTGGAAGATCGATCCCGAAGCCGGTCCCGAGGGGAAGGGCGATAATTTCCTCGACTGGAAGATGTGGATCGGCCCGGCGCAGAAGAGATCCTGGGATCCCGACCGTTACTTCCGGTTCCGGAAATACTGGGACTACTCCGGAGGCATCGCTACCGACCTTTTCTATCACGTGGTCGCCCCGATGAACATCTGCTGGGGCGAGCCGCAGTTCCCGTATAAAGTGATGGCGGGCGGAGCCATTTGCGTGTTCAAGAATCGTCCCGAGAACCCGGAAGTGCCGGATCGCGAAGTGCCGGACACGTTCCACTTGATCGGGGAATACGCCAAGGGCCATTCGATCGTGCTGTCGTCTTCGATGGCGAATTCACAGCACATCCCGGGCCTCATCCGCGGTCACGAGGGGTCGATCATCATGGTCGAGCACGGGCAATTCGAAAGCTTGACACCTTTCATCTCGGTGATCCCTGAAAAACGCGTGGTGAACGACGAGTACAAGGCGAAGTTTGGCGACGAGCCGATTCAGATCCCGGTTGAAAAGACGGAAACGATCACGGTACACATCACGAACTTCCTCGATTGCATGCGCAGCCGTCAGAAGCCGACTCTCGATGTCGAGACCGGCGCGAGGGCGCAGGTGCTGATTTCAATGGCAGTGCAGTCGTACCGCGAAGGCCGTATCCTCTACTTCGACGAGAGGAACTGGAAAGTGGTGGCGAAGCCGCCCAGAGCGTAAGTGGCCAGCGGCGAAATGGGGGCCTGACTCACCAGGGACGATGACATAATCTTAGAAGTCGAATGAACTACGAGCTGGCCGATCTGGTGGAACGCGATCGAAAGGCCATCGTCTCGATATTCAACCACTACGTCGAGCATAGCTTTGCGGCCTATCCCGATGAACCGGTGACCGATACTTTCTTTGATCGGATCCTCGAGATGAGCAAGGGTTATCCGGCGGTGAGCATCAAGGCCGAAACCGGTGAAGTCGTCGGTTTCGGCTTTCTTCACGCGTTTCACCCCGCCACTACCTTCCGCCGTACGGCAGAAATCACGTACTTTCTGCTTCCGGAACACACGGGAAAGGGCCTTGGCAACCGCCTGCTCGCGTACTTCATCCAGAAGGCCCGGGGAATCGGCGTCGACAATCTGCTGGCGAGTGTCTCCTCACTGAACGAGCAGAGTCTTCGCTTTCACGCCCGTGCCGGATTCGAACGCTGTGGAACCTTCCGCGCGGTGGGTCGGAAGCTTGATCGCGAGTTCGACGTGGTTTGGTTTCAGAAACGGCTCTCGTGAAGAAATGAGACTGACTCTATTTCGCCGCCCTGGGCGATATGGCTGTCTGCCTCCATCTCTGCCTACGCCCCGCCCACGACTTTGATGCCGAGTTCCCGCAACTGATGCTCCGGCACCGGGGACGGTGCGTCGCACATCAGGTCGGTTCCGCGAGCGGTCTTGGGAAACGGGATCACGTCACGGATCGAAGTCTCTCCCGCCAGAATCATCACCAGACGGTCAAGCCCGAGCGCGATGCCGCCATGCGGCGGTGCTCCATACTCGAGTGCATCGAGCAGGAAGCCAAACCTTCTGCGGGCCTCTTCATCTGTAAAGCCAAGAGCCTCGAACACCTTCGACTGCACGTCACGGCGGTGAATACGAATGGAACCCGAGCCCAACTCGACGCCGTTCAGGACGAGGTCGTACGACTTCGCGCGGCAGTTGGCCGGATCCGTTGTCAGCTTGTCGATATCCTCGTCCATCACCGATGTGAATGGATGGTGGGCGGCGTCCCAGCGCTTTTCGTCCTCGTTCCACTCGAACATCGGGAAATCCACCACCCAGAGGAACTGAAAATTCGTCGGGTCGAGCAAACCATGCCGGTCGTTGTACTTCTGCGCGGCGTAGAGGCGCAATTGCCCGCACGCCATGAACACGGCATCAATCGGACGTTGTCCTTTGGGCGCACCAGGCCACCCGGCGAGCAGCAGCAGGTCGTCCTCTGCGGCGCCGGTTCGTTCGCGAACTGCGGCCATCGGTTCTGGGAAATCCCGCTCCAGACGCTTCACGTCGTCGTACACCCGAAGGCCACGTTCCGTTCCGAACGCTTTCAACTCATCCCGTTCCTTCCGGGAGAGGGCCCCGGTCTTCGGGATGCGAATCGCCACCAGCGGCAATCCCTCGGTGGTGAGGCTCGCGCCCGGGAAAAGGTCCTCCACGGTGTGGAACGGCGGGATGCGAAGATCCGGTTTGTCGATGCCGTAGGAACGCATCGCCTCGCGATAAGTCAGCCGCGGTAACGGAAACTGCACGTCGTACCCGGCCACGGCGCAGACGCGCTTGACGAGCGGCTCGATCACCTCGAAGATCTGTTCTTCCTGCGGGAAAGACATCTCGAGGTCGATCTGCGTGAATTCGGGCTGCCGGTCGGCGCGCAAATCCTCGTCGCGAAAGCAGCGCACGATCTGGAAGTACTTCTCGAACCCGCTGACCATCAGAAGCTGCTTGAAAATCTGAGGCGACTGCGGCAATGCATAAAAGTGTCCCCGCTGGACGCGGCTCGGCACGAGGTAGTCGCGGGCGCCTTCCGGTGTCGAGCGCGTCATGAAGGGCGTCTCGATTTCGAGAAATCCCATCGAGTTCAGCGCCTCGCGCACCGCGAAGGCGATTTTCGAGCGCAGGATGATGTTGCGCTGCATGTGCGGCCGGCGCAGGTCGACGTAGCGGTACTTCAACCGGACGTCCTCGCTCACGTCGACCGTCTCCTCCATCGGGAACGGCGGTGTGCGCGACTCGTTCAATATCCACAACTTCTCCGCCACCACTTCCACCTCGCCCGTCTCAATCGCGGAGTTGACGGTCTCCGGCGTGCGTTTCTGAAGGATGCCCTCGACGGCGATGACATACTCCGAGCGCAGCAACTCCGCCTTCTCGTGGACCTTCGATTCCGTGCCGGCATGGAAGACGGCCTGGGTCACGCCGTCGCGATCGCGCAGGTGGATGAAGATGACGCCGCCAAGATCGCGGCGCCGGTGCACCCAACCCATCAGCAGAACGCGGGAGCCGGCGTCGCTCGCACGAAGTTGCCCGCACGTGTGAGTTCTTCTCAACTCGCCTAGAAAATCCAGGGGTACGCTTTCCGGCATAGGGGATTCCTGCGGTTATAGCCTTTCGAACAGTTCTGATTCGTTGACAGTCTGCTGCCCGCCGGACGCCATGTCCTTCAACTGAAAGGTTCCGGCAGCGATTTCGTCGTCGCCGACGATCAGCGCGAAACGGGCGCCCGCTTTGTTCGCCAGTTCCAGGGCGCGCTTGAGTCGCGCGTCGGCAACGACCTCGACGGACTTGCCGGACAGCCTGAGCCGCCGGGCAAGGGGCGCGATTTTCCGAAATGCGGCCCCTCCCAACGGAACGACGAACAGGTCCAGCGCGCGGGCGCCGGCGCCCGGAGTCTTCTCCTCCAGGGTCAGCACGAGACGGTCCTCGCCGATGGAGAAACCGATCCCCGGGGAGTGAACTTTGGACCCGAGCGCTTCGGCAAGCCCGTCGTAACGCCCGCCGCCGAGCACCGAATTCTGGGCGCCGAGGGCGCCGTGCGTGATTTCGAACGTCGTGCGCATATAGTAGTCGAGGCCGCGCACCAAGCGGGGCCGGACTTCAAAGGCGATCTCCCTGTCCTGGAGATAGCCGCGCACCGTCTCAAAATGCTCGCGGCAAGCGGCGCACAGGTAATCGAGGATCGACGGCAACGATTCGATCACCGGCTGGTCCGCTTCCACCTTGCAGTCGAGAACCCGCAGCGGATTCGTCTCCGCTCGACGCCGGCAATCGACGCACAGCGAGGAGGAGACTTTGCGAAGTTCCTCTCGTAAGGCGGCCAGAAACTTCGGCCGGCACTCGGAACAACCGACGGAATTGATCAGCAACCGGAAGCCCGCGAGGCCGGCGCGGCTGAGGATCTCGACCGCGAGCTCGATTACCTCCGCATCCACTGCTGGCGACTCCGAGCCGATGGCTTCGGCGCCGATCTGATAGAACTGCCGGTAGCGGCCCTTCTGCGGCCGTTCGCGCCGGAACATCGGGCCCATGTAGTAAAGCTTCATCGTGCCGGGCTGCTGGTCCAGCCGGTGCTCGATATAAGCGCGGATCACGGAAGCCGTACACTCCGGACGGAGTGTCAGCGAGGAACCGTCCTTGTCCTCAAAGGTGTACATCTCCTTGGTGACAATGTCGGTTTCCTCCCCGACGCCGCGCGCGAAGAGCAGCGTCTCCTCGAAAATCGGCGTGCGGATTTCGTGGTAGTTGTAAGCGCGGAAGACGTCCCGCGCCCTGCGCTCCACATCGTTCCAGACGCCGCTCGACGGCGGGAGGATATCACGTGTTCCTTTGACCGCCCGAATCAAGGTTCCGTTTCCTTATGGTTCTTTGGCGGCGAGCCGGCTCGCCGCTCAGATTGGTGAATGCGGGCAAAACGACCCCGGAGAGGGGTGTCCCAACAGGCGCGAATCACGATTTTCGTTGAATTCTTCATGCTAGCACACGGTTGCGCGATACTGGTTTTCTTATGTTCCGCGTCTTCATCGTTTTCCTCGCACTGGCAGCCTCGGCGCAGGCGCAGAAACTGCCGTTTGACGTCGACGCACTTCTCAAGATCGCCCGCATTGGTGATCCCCAGCTCTCGCCGGACGGCACATCGGTCGCCTTCACCGCGCAACGAGTCGATTTCGACAAAAACGCACTGGCAACACACATTTACGTGGTGCCCGTGGCTGGTGGTACGCCCAGGCAGATAACGTCCGCGGGTTCTCGCAACGAGCGCCCGCGCTGGGCGCCGGACTCAAAGACGATTGCGTTCGTGTCGGACCGTGGCGGAACCGGCCAGGTGTGGCTGATGGACCCCGACGGCGCCCACGCCCGCCAGGTGACGAATCTCTCGACCGAGGCTGGTGATGTCGTCTTCTCCCCAAACGGCAAACAAGTGTTCTTCACTAGCAACGTGTACCCCGAATGCGTCGACGACGCGTGCAACAAGAAGAGGCTGGAGGCG
>JAEHDI010000704.1 GCA_016880505.1 Bryobacterales bacterium
CCCGTATCTCGACTTCTGGAAGCACCGCGTGCGCCCCTTCGCCCTCTACCAACTGGCGCAGCGTCTGGACACCATAGAACAAGCCGGCCGAGGATCGTGCGCGGATTTCCGCTCCGTTCGCGTCGATCTTGATCGAGTAAGCTTCCCGCGAATCTTGCCCGGGGCGCTCGTCGGCCATGGGCAACGCCGCAACATCCCCGGTTCTAGACAGCAAGATGGTCTTTCCCGATCGCTCGACTTCGAGCACCGGCACATGCGTCTCGGCAATCGAAGAAAGCGCCGCGGAGAGCTCCTGGGCGGCAAACCGGTCCTCCGCGCCCGGCGCGGACGCGAAGCGGATGGACAAGCCCCGCACGGGTAACTCGGCTCCGCCGTAGCGGACCTCCTGCGGACGGGGCAGCAGCGGCTTATGGCTACTGGGGGCGGCAGCAATCAGCCACACCGGCATCAGGCAAGCGAGCAGCAAGGATTTCAGCATGACGTTTTGCCTCAGAGTCGGATGAACGTCGCAATGGCGGCCATTATGACGCCGCTTCCATCGCGGGAGCGCCTTTTTTTGCAGAGCGCGACAGTTCGCGAAGCACGTCTTCGGCCGCCTGTAGAGTCTGGTCGACCATCTCGGCGGTGTGGCTGAGACTGATGTGATTCCGCTTCAGATTCATCGGCAACTTGAAAATGCCGCGTTCGAGAAGCTTGCGCCGGTAGGAGACGAACATCCCGGCGTCGTTCCTCGTGAGGTCTGTGTAGCTCTCGATCGGACCGTCCATAAAGTAGGTCAGGAATACGGATCCGAAGCCGGCGACGGTGGCCTTCAGTCCGAGCCTGCTCACGATGCCGCTGAGCCCTTCCCGCATGCGCTCTCCGAGGCCGAACATGTGCCAATATGTGGATTCCTGCTCGAGCACCTCGATGGTAGCGAGTGCGGCCGCACAGCAGACGGGGTGACCGTTGAACGTGCCCGCGAAGAACACATCGCCGTCTGCGTGGGTGTTGAATCGGTCCATCAGTTCCCGCTTGCCGCAGATGACGGAAATCGGATACCCGTTGGCGGCGGCCTTCCCAAGGGTGGTGAGGTCTGGTGTCACGCCGCAGATCTTCTGATAGCCGCCGAGACCGTGCCGGAAGCCGGTGATGACTTCATCGAAGATCAGAACGATGTTTTTCAGACGGGTGAGCTCGCGTAGGCCCTCGAGAAAGCCGGGCTTCGGAAGCACACAGCCGATGTTGTGCGGAATGGGCTCGAGGATGATGGCGGCTACCTGTCCCTTGTTGTCGGCGACCGTCCGCTCGACATCGTCGAGGTCATTGAACGTGCAAACCAGGGTGTGTTCGACGACTTCGGGCAGGCTTCCCGCGGACAGGAGCTGTCGCGATCCCAACTGATCGGCCGGAGTGATGACATTCATTGCGACGGCGTCGTGCCACCCGTGGTAGCAGCCTTGAAACTTGATGATCTCTTTTCGCCCGGTAACAGCGCGAGCAAGCCGAATCGCCTGGTAGGTCGCCTCTGAACCGCTGTTGGTGAAAAGCACCTTTTCCGCGGAAGGCACGTGCCGACAGATTTTGCGGGCCAGCGCAATCTCCGATTCCGTTGTGCCGATGCCGAGAAGATCAATATTTTGCATCGTCTCCTGCACGCGCCGGTTCACCGTTTCATGGTTGTGGCCGAGTACGATCGGACCGAAAGCAGCCTGATAGTCGATATATTGGTTGCCGTCGACATCGGTCATCGTCGCGCCTTCCGCTCGCGCGAAGACAAGATGCGGCTCGAACCGTCTCAAAGAGGTGTTGACGCCTCCCGGCATCACATCACTGGCCAGGGCGTATTTCAGGCGGTTTTGGTCGTTCGTTTTCATCGGCTTTTCCTCAGCTTCCCCGCTCGGGACCTCAAGTTATTGCGAATTCTAATCCAGTGACGCTGAACGTCCAAGACGAAACATGAGGAATAGGGCGCGGTCATCCAGAAGATTGGACGAAAACCGCCTCGGCGGCTGTGGGGCAGCATTCGGGCAGCGGGACAGTTGTGCCGCGGTTGACAGAGCCGATGACTCAAGCTAGGATTCCAGCGAGATCTCGTGTTCAGGCTTCAGGGTCGTTCTGGGTTACGTTGCTGGATGTCAACCGGCCTCTTGTGTGTCCTCATCTCGGCGGCGACGCCGGCGTGTGCGTCCGGATCGTCCGCGGCGGAACAAGGCGCACGTGTGGCGCCGTTGCCCGACCTGATCCCGCTCGAAGAACTTCAGCTCGACGAATTTGAACCCGCAATCGGCGAGCAGATTCGCGGGGCGTATGAAAAGGCCAGCCAGAATCCCCAAGACGCGGCGGCAACCGGCAAACTGGGCATGATTTTTCAGGTCTACGGAAAGTACGAACTGGCGGAGCGCTGCTTTTTCCGGGCGAAAGAGCTGGATGCACGTTCGTTTCGTTGGACATACTACCTGGGCAACGTGGAGGGTTTTCTTGGAAAACATTCCGAGGCCGTCCAGCACATCCGCGAGGCCTTGACCATTGACGGAAAGTACGTTCCTGCCCGGGTGAGGCTGGCGCAGTTGTTATTCGACTCCGGCGACATCGAGCAAGCCGGCCAGCTTTATCGCGAAGCGGCCAAACAGAATCCCGAGTTAGCATCCGCCCATTTCGGCCTCGGTCAGGTACTGGCGGCCCGGGAGGAGTTGGGGACGGCCATTGAGTCGTACAAGCGAGCCTGTCAGCTCGCCAAGAATTATGCGGCGGCACACTATGCGCTCGGGATGGCCTATAGGAAGACAGGTGATCTGGCGAGCGCCCGCACGCATCTGGAACTCTATCAGCGTCTCAAGCAGGCGAAACAGCCGGCGTTCGATCCGCTCATGGAGGAGGTGAATGCTCTCTATTCCGGAGGGCTCACGCACTTTGCCAAGGGCTCTGCTTTGGCGCAGCAGGGAAAATTGCAGGAGGCGGCCGCTGAGTTCGAAGCGGCGCTGAACGTGAATCCGGGGATGGTGATGGCCCACATCAACCTGATCGCAATGTGCGGGCAATTGGGCCAGCCGGAGAAAGCCGAACAACACTTCCGAACGGCGGTCGAACTGGACCCCGGTTGGGTGGAGTCCTATTACAACTGGGGGATGTTCCTGGTCCAGCAGGGAAAAAAGGCGGAGGCAGCGGAGATGTTTCGGAAAGCGATTGCGGTCAATCCAAACTATCCGGATGCCCAGGTTCAACTTGGATCGCTGCTAGACGAATC
>JAEHDI010000705.1 GCA_016880505.1 Bryobacterales bacterium
GGCGGCGTTGTGCGGGCCGGCGGCGCGGCTGGAGGCGGCGGCGTGGCGGGGCGCTCACGCTCAAACTGGCGTTCGATTTCACGTCCCTGCTCCTCCAGTTGCTTCTCCAGCTCCTGCATTTTGCTCTCAAACTTGCGCATTTGTTCCTCGGACGGCTTGATGGTCAGCTCGATCGCGTGGATCTGCTCCTCCAGCGCTTTCACTTCCTTTTCCGCCACGCGGTCGATCTCGGTTTCTTGGCGCTTCATTTCCTCCTCGAGCTTGCGGATCATTTCCTCATTCGGCTTTGACGCGGCATGTTCCGCTGCCATCTTCTTCGCCAATTCCGCGATCTCACGGGTGTGCGGCTTGATCGAAGCCTCGACTTTCTCGCGAATCTGCTCGGACAGCTTGCGGATTTCGTCCGTCTTGGGCTTGATGCTCGCTTCGACTTCCTTGCGCATCTCTTCGGCCAGCTTCTGCATCTCCTCTTGCTTCGGGCGCATCCGCTCAGCCATCTCTCGGGCCATCTCTGCAGCGCGCTGGGCCTCCTCGGCGATGCGCCGGGTCTGTTCGCGCGTTAGGGGCGGCTCGGGGGCAGGGGCTGGCTCTGCCGCGGGAGTTGGGGGAGCCGGCGGCGCGGGTGGCGCCTGAGGCGCGCGGGGAGCGGCTGGTGCGGCGGCAACCACCGGAGCGGGGGGCGCCGCGGGGGCGGCAGGCGCCACGACGGGCGCCGGCGGGTCGTCGACGGTGATGACGGGCGCCATCTTCGCGGCAACCACGGAAGCCGCCAGACAAATGAGCAACACTCCGGCGAAGACCGCCTTCGACCAGCCGGGCTTCGCAGTGTGTTTTCGATTTAGTAACATTTCGACTCTCCTGATGATTTGCTTGCGGTCGCTCGCAGATCCCAGGGCGGGAGCCGGGTGGGGGGCGAGCGACGCGTATTCAGCCAGCCGGACCAGACACGCAGCATAAGGACGCGCGGAGCCGGAAACCGCGACGACCCAGTCGTCGCAGGCGATTTCGCGTTCGAGGTTGAGGCGGTTGCCGATCCAACGGACACCGGGGTGGAAGAACAGGGCCGTCTCGGCGATCCGCTGGAAGAGATTGGCCCAATCGTCGCAACGCCGGATATGCGCGAGCTCGTGGAGGCAGATGCGGAACTTTTCTTCCGCGGTCAGGCGCGGCACCAAAGACTCCGGAAACAGGATGGCTGGCCGCGTCAGGCCGGCCAGCATCGGCAAGGGCGCCTCGGAGGAACCGCGGACGTCGAAGGCGCGGCGCGTGAAGCAGGCGGCGAACCACTTCGACCAGCGTCCCGTGTCGGGATCGTCGAGCGGCTTCGAGTTGATCTTCAGACGGGCCATGCCGAGGTAACTGCGCAGCAGCCTCACGCCCAGCAACAGCGCGACGACAACCCAGCCGGCGAGCAGCGACACGGCGGCGGCAGCGGGAAGCGAAAGATCGGGAGGACTCCAGACGCTCGCGGATGCGGCTTCCGGCGGGGCCGGCGATGACGAGACCAGTTCGGGGGTGATGCGCGCCGGCGGCGCCTCAACGGCAATGGCCGGTGCGGACGAGGCGGGCCGCATCAAGACGGCGAGATGAACCACCGGCAGAGACAGGACGGCGACAAGACAGGCGTACCAGGCCGCGTAACGCATCGCCGCGCTGCACGGCAGGAAGCGGAGCAGCAGCCATAACAGCGCCGTCAGCAGAATACCCTGCCATAGCCCGTTGAGGACCGCCTCGATCAGAAGTCCGGCCAGCGTATCGAACATTTCAGTCGCCTTCCTCGATCATCTCCCGCAAGCGCTGCAGCTCTTCGGGATCGAGCTTTTCGTGCTCAAGGATATTGACGAGCAAGAGCGCCGGATCGTCCTGAAAGAAACGGCTCAAAATGTAGCGGACGGCCCCGCGCCGGACTTCAGTGCGGTCGATGACCGGGCGGTAGACGAAGGCGCGGCCGCGGCGGCCGTGGCGTACGTAGCCCTTCTCCTCGAGGATTCGGAGGGTGGTCAGTACTGTGCTGTAGGCGAGCTGGGGCCGCATGGGCAGCGCCCCGGCGACCTCGCCGACCGTGGCGGAGCCCTTTTCCCAGAGCACGTCCATCAGGCGGAGCTCGGCGTCGGTGAGCGTCGGCGATTTCTTTCTGGCCATGGGCGTATAAGACGGCTCGGCAACTAAGGAATTAATAGTTCCAACTCAACAATACGGCAATTCCAGCGGCTTGTCAACTAAATAATTAATAGTTCGTGCGGGGTAGAATGAGCATTGCCTCACGTCGCCAAAACCCTTCTGTTGTTGTGGGCCCTGTGCCCGGCCTTCGCGCAGAAGCCGGAGCAGCCCGCGAAGGCCCGGCGGACGGAACTCAACCTGCTCGGCCAGACCGACATCGACGCCGGGGAGAGCCGCCGCAATGAGAACATCCAGTTCAACCTCGTAGATAACAACGCATTGAAGGAGCTGAATGTTCGATTGGGAACGACGGCGACGATCATCGACGAGTTCCGGCCGTCGCGAAGCTACTTCGGGTCGGAGTTCGGCAACGCGCCGACGCCCGTCCTGCACCTGCCCGCGGCGGGACGTTCCCCGATGCACGGAAACGCGTACTTTTCGCACCTGAACAGCGTGTTCAGCGCCCGATCGTTCTTCCAGGCGGGCGACGTGAAGCCGGCGCGCGAGAACGACTA
>JAEHDI010000706.1 GCA_016880505.1 Bryobacterales bacterium
ATCCCGGAACCGTTCTTGGAGCAGCTTCGGGCGGTCGGGGCAGCGGTGCGCTGACGAGTTCTATCGGTAAACCGGCTGAACGGCGAGGCCTTCCTGCAGCGGTGCGTCTGAGGGCAGGGCGACGGCGTCGCCTTCACCGAGACCGTTGAGCACCTGCGCCCGCGTAATGCTGGAGGGGCCGAGCGTTACGTTGCGCCAGGCGATCTTGTCGCCTTGAAGAACGAAGACGCCGGCCTGCTGCGAGCGTCGCCGGAGCGCCTCGCGCGGTACTGTGAGGGCGTTCTCGACGACACGCGAGCGAATCTCGGCGTTGATGTTCGTGCCCGGCAGCAGATCGCGGTTTGGGTTCTCGATAATGCAGATCACTTCTCCGACCTGCCGCGTGCCCTGTGCCACGATCCCGGTGGGCATGCGCTCGACAGCCCCGGTCCATTTCCGGCCCGGCAGTGCGTCCCATGTGATGGTGACTGGGAGACCTTGGGCTACGCGGCCGAGCTCCGGCTCGTCCACGTACACGCGCACCCGAACCTTGTCGATCTGGCCGACCTTGGCTACGGGGTCACCGGGGCTCAGGTAGGAACCGAGGCGAACATCTTTCTCGTATACGACGCCGGCGATCGGAGATCGGATCGACGCGTCTGCGATCCGGCTGCGCGCGAGTTCAACCGATGCCTCAGCTTCCCGGAGCCGGGCCTGGGCGGCGGTGCGGTCGGTGTCGGAGACGAGTGCGGCTCTTTTCCGCTCGAGCGACCGGATCTCGGCTTGCGCGCGTTCGAGCCGCTGGGTGGCCTGGTCGAGATCCTGGCGGGTCGCTGCCTGCTTCTCGACAAGGCGCCGCAGCGATTCGACGTCTCTTCCGGCGATTTCCGAATCCGAGCGGGCACGGCTTAAGGCGCTCTCGATCTCGGCCAGTTCGGCGGCTCGTCCACCACGGTGGAGGACCTCGAGTTCGGCCCTGGCCTGCGTCACGCGTGCTTCCGCGGCGGTTAGTTCAGTTCGGGCAGTGTCGGCGTTTAGTTGAATGAGACCGGCACCACGTGACACCGGCTGTCCGACTTCTACCAGAACCCGGTCTACGATCCCTCCGTGTTCGGCGCGAATCTCGACCCACTCCAGCGGTTCTACCTTTCCGTTGGTGACCAGGGTGCTGACCAGCGTCTCGCGCTTCACCTTGGTGAATGGGACCTCGGGCGCTGCGGAACTCCGCCTGTAAACCCACCAAACGACCGCCAGCGCCGGCACCAGCAGGACGAGAAGGAGCCTTTTCATATCAGCGACAGTACAGTTGCCGGGCGATCACCGGTGCAGCATCACGCCACGACCGATTTGCATCGCTCGTCTCATTGTGACAAATGAAAGAGAGGCATGGGTGCGAACAGCAAGACGGTGGCGGTCTTTTCGGCGGGCATGATGTTTGGGGCATACCAGGCGGGCGCCTGGTCGGCGCTTGCGAAGGAGTTGCGCGTCGACGGTGTTGTTGGGGTGTCGTCCGGCGCACTGAATGCATGGGCTGTCGCCGGCGGCTGCGACCCGGACACGCTGCGGGAGATGTGGCTGAGTAACGAGATTGCGTCCGTCACCAGGCTTCGCGCGCCGCTGCCGCCGTGGAGCGGGATCTTCGACTCCAAGCGCCTCGAGGGTCTGGTCCGCGGAATCTACGACTCATTCCGGCCGCGGATGGAGATCGGCATCGTGGCGACCGAGGTCAGGAACCTCCGCCGGCGCCTGTTCCGCGGGGAGGAGATCACCTGGAG
>JAEHDI010000707.1 GCA_016880505.1 Bryobacterales bacterium
GGTTGCGGCGACGGCACTGATGTTCTTCGTCGGGCCCGGCGACATCGCGTCCGGCATGCTGTTGTTTGTGCTCGGGACTATCGGTTTCGAAATCGGCTACGTGTTCTACAATGCGTTTCTGCCAGACATCTCCACACCGAGGACGATCGGACGCATTTCCGGCTGGGGTTGGGCCGTCGGCTATGCGGGCGGCTTGCTGTGTCTACTCGCCTGCCGGCCGTGGGTCGCGCAGCCGCTACGGGACGCGGCCGGTGCGATCAGCACAACAGGTGTCGAGGCTTACCAGATGTCGTTCCTCATCGTTGCCGGCTTCTATATTCTGTTCGCGCTGCCGGCGTTTACCTGGCTCCGCGAGTCTGCGCCGCAGGGCCGGGGTGTGGGTTGGATGGAGAGCACAGCCGCCGGCTTCCGCCGCGTCAGAGAAACACTGTCCCACTTGAGGCGCTACCGTGAGACCGCGAAGTACATTCTCGCGTCACTTTTCTTCACCGACGGCATCACCACCGTCGTCAGCTTCGCCGCCATCTACGCCACCACCACCATCGGCTTCACCAATGAGGAAATGGTCTTCCTGTTCCTGGTGATGAACGTGGTGGCCTTCCCCGGCGCGCTCGTGGCGGGATACCTAGCCGACTTCCTCGGCGCCAGGCGCACCATCATCCTGACGCTCTTCCTGTGGATCGGTGTCGTTTTGCTCGGCGCTTCCGCGGCAACGAAAACGGCCTTTTGGGTAATGGCCTTCCTCGCCGCCCTGGGAATGGGAAGCACGCAGGCAGTCGGGCGATCATTCATGGCGCAGATTTCGCCTCCTTCGCGGGAGTCGGAGTTCTTCGGTTTTTATGTACTCTCCGGGAAATTCGCATCGATGTTCGGGCCGCTGGTTTTCGGCTCGATCTCGAGGTTCACCGGAAGCCAGCGGGCGGCGGTGCTGTCCCTGTTGCCTTTCTTTCTGCTTGGCCTCGCCCTCATGTACTCGATCAACGAAGGGCGCGCGCGTGAGGCCTCCCTCCTGGAAGGGAAAACCGCCGCGCCGTGATACATTGACACGCGGACTTCTATGACCCTGGACTTTTTCGAGCGGTTCCGGGAAAACCTGGAGCGGTTCCCTGGCGTTGTCGCTCTCCAGACGCTCTCCGACGCCGGCCGGGAGACGTTTACCTACCAGCAGGCGGCTGCGGAAACGAGGCGGCTCAGCCGCTACCTTCAAGCGAAGGGCCTCCGCCCGGGAGACGCCGCCGGCATCCTCATGGAGAACGACGCCCGCTGGGGACTGGCGTTCCTTGCCGTCCAAAGCGCCGGAGCCGTGGTGGTGCCGCTCGACGTTCTGCATCAGCCGCAAACCCTCGCCGGGCTCATCTCACATGCCGAATGCAGGTTCCTGCTCGTAGCGCCGCGCTTCGTGCCGCTCCTCGAACAGATTCAGGGGCTTCTGCCCGAGCCGCTGCTCGTTCTGGTTTGCGGGGAGCCGGCGGGTACCTTTCCTTCATGGTCCGAGGCGCCGCCCGCGGGGGACGAGACGCCGATCCCGCTCGTCGCCCGGGGCCTCGACGATCCGCTCGTTATTCTCTACACCAGCGGCACCACCGGCAATCCTAAGGGCGTGGTGCTGACGGGCCGCAACATCTATCGCAATGTGGCCGAGGCCCTTCAGGTGATCGGGCCGACACACCGCGATCACTTGCTTTCAGTCCTGCCGCTCTACCACATCCTCGCGCTGGCCATTAATCTGGTGATTCCGTTGTATCTCGGCGCGCGCGTTACTTTCCTTGGCGCGCTGGAGGCGCAGAAGGTCCTCAAGGCGCTGAATGAGGAAGGCATCACCATCTTCATCTGCGTGCCGCAGTTTTTCTACCTCGTGCACCGCAGGATCTTTCAGGAAGTGGAACGCCAGGGGCGGGTGAAGCGATTCCTGTTTCGCCGCCTGCTCGCGTTCTCGCGTTTCGCCAACCTCCATTTGGGATGGAACCCCGGCCGGCTTTTCTTCCGGCAAATCCATGAGAAGTTCGGTCCGTCGTTGTGGCTGTTCGGCGTCGGTGGGGCCCGCTTCGACGTCGAGGTGGCTGGGGATTTTCGCGATCTAGGCTTCAAGCTGGCTCAGGCATATGGCATGAGCGAAACTGCGGCGCTGATCACCGTCGCGCCCCCGGTGGCCGAGGCTGTCGGTTCCGTCGGAAAGCCGCTTCCGCACGTGGAAATTCGCATCGGCCAGCCGGACGAGAACGGCGTCGGCGAGGTTTTGACCCGTGGTGAGAATGTGATGCTGGGTTACTGGAAAAACACCGAGGCCACCGCCGAGGCCATTCGCGACGGCTGGCTTTACACCGGCGACCTCGGCTACATCGACTCCCGCGGATGGCTTTACATCACCGGTCGGAAGAAGGACGTCATCGTGCTCAGCTCGGGCAAGAACATCTACCCCGAGGAGATCGAGTACTTCTACCAGTCAAATTGCCCGCTCATTAAGGAGATGTGCGTGCTCGGCGTGCCCGATCCTGGAGCCGGCGAAGAACAGGAGGTCCTCCACGCTGTCATCGTCCCCGATTTCGACGCGCTCCGCGACCGCCAGGTGGTGAACGTGTTCGAGGCTCTTCGCTACGAGATCGAAAGCCTGTCGCAACGGGTACCGCCCTACAAACGCGTTCGCAGTCTGGAAATCCGCACGGAGGCCCTGCCCCGCACGACCACCCGCAAGCTACGCCGATTCCAGGTTCAGCAGGAGCTGGGCCAACGGGCCGCTTCAGCGCCGGCCGTGACGCCGGAGCCGGAGCCGGACGACCCGGTCGAGCGCAGAGTGCGTGATCTGATCCGCCGCATGAAGGATGCGCCCTCCATCCGCGGCGCGATGAACCTCGAGCTCGATCTGGGTTTCACCTCGCTCGAGCGGGCCGAATTGATGTTCGGCGTTCAGGAAACGTTCGGCGTACGAATCCCCGACGAAGAGGCTACCGGGATCTTCACCGTCGACGATCTCGTCGGTGCAGTGACGCGGCGTCTTTCGGGCGAGCTCCGCGAAGACGGCCAGGCTCGCGCTTCCTGGAGCGACCTGCTTCGCGCCCCCCTCACCCCCGACGAGGAGCGGATGCTGCGCGCGCAACTGGCGCGCCGGCCGGTGGTGGAAGTTGTCTACTACCTCCTCGCGCGGATCGCCCGCGTCGTGGTCTGGGTCCTTCTCCGATTCCGCGTCCGCGGCGTTGAGCGTCTGCCGAGCCAGTATCCGTTTCTCATCTGCCCCAACCACCTCAGCTTCATCGACGCCTTCCTGGTGATGAGTACGCTTCCGTTTCGCGTGTTGCGGCGGCTGTGTATTCTCGGCGACAGCAGATACTTCAGCAGCGGCGTCACGGCCCTTGTCGGGCGCCTCGGTAAGGTGATCCCCGTGAATCCCGACCGCGGACCGCAAGTGTCCCTGCGCCTGGCCGCCGAGGGACTTCGCCGCGGCCTGGTGCTGTGCGTGTTTCCGGAGGGTGAGCGCTCGATCGACGGCAAGCTGAAGCCGTTCCGTCCGGGCGCCTCCATTCTCGCGGCGGAGTTCGGCGTCCCGGTGGTCCCCGCCGGCATTCGGGGCGCCTGGGAGGTCTGGGCGCGCGGGTCGGGCCGGGTCCGGCTCCATCCCGTGTCACTCGAATTCGGCCAGCCGCTTCCGCCGCCCGCTCCGGGAACGCCCCACGAGACTGTCACCCGCCTTCTCCAGGAAGAGGTCCGCCGGCTGGTCGAGTGACATAGATATGTTATGATGCATATATGAAGCGCACCACCATATTCCTGCCGGATGAATTGCACGAACAGCTTCGAGGGGAGGCGTTTCGCGAGAGAGTGAGTATGGCCCAGTTAATTCGTGTCCGCCTTGAGCGCCCGGCTGGAGGCAAGAAAGCCTTTCGACGGCTCTTGGATCCTCTTGAGCGCGTCGAAGGAATCATCCAGCACGGTGGTTTGAGCGCTCGAATCGATGAAGAGCTCTACGGCAACTAAGGGGCGCCTGTTCGTGGACACCTGGGGCTGGCTCGTCCTGGCAGACGGACGAGATCCCTCCCACGAAACGGCCGTCCGCACCCGGCGCGAGTTTACGCGAGAAGGCGTCGTCTGCACCTCGGATTACGTTTTGGACGAAACCTTCACCCTACTGTTCTCCCGTTGTCCCTTCCCGCAAGCCAAGGAGTACTCTGCCGGAATTCTGGAAGCAAGTAAACGCGGCCTGCTGAAGATCGAGTGGATCACGCCAGAGAGGTTCCAATCGGCGCACCGTCTTAGGCTCCGGTACCACGACAAACCACAGATTTCCTTTACCGACCTGACGAGCTTCGTCGTCATGCAGGAGCTCGGCATCCGAAACGTACTGACGGCGGATGCTCACTTTATAAAAGTGCAGCTTGGTTTCCGGCTCGTGCCCTGACTTCGCGTCCGCCTCTCACCGCCACCGCTATCCTGGCTTCCTCTCCGAATCCGTTACCTCCACTTCCTCGTTCGTCGTTTCTCGCACCAGCGGCAGCCGGATGAGGAACCGCGCGCCCCGGCCTGGTTCGGATTCCACCCACAGGTCGCCTCCCTGGTCCAACACCGTCTGTCGCGAGAGCGCTAGCCCGAGCCCGAGCCCGTTTTTCTTGCCGAACGTGACGAAGGGCTGGAACAACTGGTCCCGGATCTGAGGCGAGATGCCGGGCCCGGTATCCCGTACCTCGACGAGTGCCACCTCGCCGTTGCGTGATGCCGACACCGTAATCGTGCCCCCGCCCGGCATCGCTTCGAGCGCGTTGGAGAACAGGTTGAGGAACACCCGTTCCATCCGGCCACGCTCAAGGGGGAGCTCCAGTTCACCGGGCAGGTTAATCGCCACCGAGACCGCCTGTCTCTCGGCGACCGCACGCACCTGGTCGGCAGCGTCCGCGATGACCTCCCGCAGTACGCACATCTCCGCCCTCCCGCTCTTTCCGCGGGTCACGTTAACGAGGTCCTGGAGCAGTTCCTGGATGCGCCGGGACGCCTTGTAGACGCTGCCGGCGACCCGCTTCACGTGGGGAGGCGAGAGTTCGGTGTCCACCAGCATTTCCGCGCCGCCGTAAATCGCCGCCAACGGATTTCGCAGGTCGTGGACGATGGAACCCGCCAGCCTTCCGATGGTCGAAATCCGTTCCCGCCGGATCAGTTCCTGCCGGGCGGACTCGAGCGACTGGCACATTTTGTTGAACGTCGCCGCGAGGCGGCCCAACTCGTCTTCGCTCTCCACTCCGATCCGGTGGCTGTAATTCTCGCGGGCCACTTCAGCCGCCGCCTCGTCCAGCTTCTTCACCGGCTCCACAATCTTCCGCGCGAACAGGTGCGTCAGCGCAAGACCCGCCACCACCGCCAGCAGCCAGATCAGAATAACGTCGCGCCGAAGGGCCGCCACTCGCTGCCCGGCGCCTTCGAACGACCGCAGAATGTACAGTGCGCCGATCGGCTTCCCGTGCACATCGATCAGATCACGTCGCAGCGGCATGTATTCGTAGACACCGTCACTGACCCGGGATCCCGGCGCGCGGGCCGCCACTGCCTTCGCGAGCTCCTGCGAGGCGCGGTCGTTCAGCGTTGACGCAAAGACGCGGCCCTGCGAAAGGAATACAAACTCACTGCCTCCGGTCGCCGCTTTCAGCCGCTGCGCCACCGGGTGGTTCACCGCGTAGCCGGTGACCAGCACGCTGATCAGCGCCGGACCGCGGCCGGAGTCGACATAAACCGGCGTCAGCACGAGTTGCACCAATTCGTTGTCCTCCAGGAAGAACCCCGAAACCTGTTCGGGAAACCTGGATCGGGCGTCCGGCACCACCGGCCATGAACGTGGAGCGGCGGACGCTCCTTCGCCCAGGGATGCGATGGTGTTCCCTTCCGGATCGGTCACCACGAAGAAGGCCGTCTCCCGCAGATCCTCCGAGACGCGCGCCCACACCTCCTGCGCCGCGTCGCGCATCGTCGCTTGGTCGTGCGTGCCGAACGCCGCGCGAACGTTGGGGAGGCTGCTGATGATCGACGCCACCGACCGCAGCATCTCCGCGCGCGCCCTCCACAGCGAAGCGTACGCCTGGAATCCTGCCTGCACCTCCTCCTCGAGATTGCGTGCGCTGGTTTCGAGCACGTGCCGTTGCACCACCCACCCGGTGACCGCGAACAACGCTGTCAGCGCCACCGAAGTGGAGAGCCAGATCTTCCAAAGCAACGAGAGCCGGCGGAAGTTCATCGGCGCACTCCCGGGTAGACCATGTGGTCCGGCGGCGGCTCGGGGTAGTCCCGGCCGTACTTGTTCTTGTGCGGCACCTCGAGGTAGCCTGACTCCGACACGCGGATCAGCGGAAGCCCGACCGTCTCCTCTCCCACCGTGATCTTGCGCTCCAGCGCCCGCAGCGACTCCTCGGTCGCCCGCTCATGGAACACGCGGACCTGGTAATCCCCGGCCGGCACACCTTCGATCCGGAAATCGCCGCGGCGGTCTGTCACCGCCACGTACGGCGTCTTCGTCACCACGATCACCGCGCTCATCGTTGAGTGAATGTTGCAGAAGACACGCACAATCCCGTCTCGCCGGAACGTTATCTTTTGCGTCGTGCCGGGCGGGTAGAGGCCGGTGTCGAACGGCTGGCCGCTGAAGTTTGAAAATGCGTTGTGGAAGATCGGGTCGAGGTTTGGGAACTCCACCGTCGTGCCCACCGGAATCACAAGGATGTGCGGAATGAACCGCTTGCCCTGCTGGAGCATCTTTGCGGTTCGAGGTTCCGTTCGCGGCGCTTCTCCTCGGACAGGATCGAGCCACACGACTACGTCCGAGAAGTTGCGATGCCGCCGTACCTGCGGGTCGCGCGATTCGGCGAGCTCCACCCGGCCGCCCACCGTCGCCGCCAGCGCGCAAACGCTCCAGATGAGGCTAAAACAGGTACGCCAGGGCCAGGTCATAGTGGTTGTTGATCCGCGTTCCGACTCCAAGATAGTCCGTTCGTACCTGCGACGCCTCCAGGCTCACAATCACGTTCGGCGCAAGGCGGTACATGACGTTTGCGGCGCCTGCGGTGTTCTTGCCCACCTGTCCCGGAAGCAGGTCCCGGTTCCGGTCGTCATGGCGTCCGCTCATCAGGTTAAACGAAAGCCGCTGTGTGGCCAACAGCGAAAGCTGCGCCCATCCGCCGCGGCTGTGTACCGGAATTACCAGGTATTCGCTGATGACGGTGAACCCCTGTCGCGGCGACCCGAAATGTCCCACGTTCTGGCCGCTGAAGAACGCCCCGGTGAACTCCAACTTCCTCCAGGGGTTGGCGAACCAGTCGAGCGAGAAGAGATTCGAGGGTATCGACGTGCGGGCGATGTGCGAAGTGCTCGTGTGAAAACCGGGGGCGATCTCAAGGCGTCTCGTGTCGTCAAGATCTTTCGAGAACAGAAATCGGCCTTCGAAACCCGGCCGCCGTCTCGCGACGGTCGGGGCGTAGTCGACCGGCACGGCCGTCGTCTCCTCGCTTGTCTGGAGCACTCCCAACTGAGCGCTGAATCGAGCGCGCTGGCCCAGCCGGAACCGCTGCTCGAACCGGATCTGCGGTTGCCACCGCCAGAGGTTCCCCGCGCCGGTCAAGGGCGAGATTCCGACCTGGGCCAGAGAATTCGGCTCGCGCGGCGCGAAGATCGGCTTCTCCTGGCCGGCCAGGATGCTCCGTGAGCTCCACTCCAGCTCGATCGACCCCGTACGGATCCGCGCCTGCTGGTTGAGCGAGTCGCCGGTCCCGCTGAAGAAGTCGGCGTAGAGCGAGCCGCGAACCTTGCCGCCCCAGACCGTGGACGTGCCCTCGTACTGCAAACCGACGACGGACTGCCGCAGACTCGCACCACCCGCCGCGCTGCCGGAAATGCGCGCCGCCAGCGGCGGATTGTCCGCGCCACCGGACCCGCGGCCGTTGAGGAAGGCGTTGAACAGGGCCATGCCGGTGATACGCAGCGGCAGGCGTTGCGACGACTCCACTTTGGTCTGCGCCTGTTCACGGATGCGTTCCTCCTGGATGGCCAGCCGCTCTTCGACGCCGGACTGCGGCCCGTCGGCGGAAACCAGCCGGCGCAGCTCGCCGACCTCCTCGCGGAGCGAGCGGTTTTCGGATTCGAGCCGGTCCAGTCGCTCCAGGACCGTTTTCCACTCGGCCGGTGTCTGCGCCGCTGCAACTCCGGGCAGCAACAGGCAGACGGCGAGGAATAGACGCCCTTTTCGCGGGCGAAACGATTTACGGCGCGAAAGCATTCAGTAACTCCTCGACTTTGTTCCGCACCTCGGTGGGAGAGTAAGGTTTCGCGAAGAACGCGTCAGCGCCCAGCCTCCGGATTCGACCCGGGGTTTCCGGATCGGTGTCGCCGCTCAGCACGATGACCGGCAGACGCTCGTGCCGGTCGCCGGAGCGCAAACGCTCAATGAGCTCGAAGCCGTCCATCAGCGGCATGTGCAGATCGGTCAGGATGACGCAGGCTGTCCCCGGCTGCAGAGCTTCCAGTTGCTCCAGCGCCGCGCCTCCCGTGGGGGCGTGCGAAACCACCACGTCGGGCAGGCTCGATAACGCGATCTCCAGCGCCGAGGCGTAGTAAGGCGTATCCTCGACGATCAGTACCTTTCTTGGCATCCCCTCGCCTTTTCCGAGTATTACTTAGGTAACTGCGGAACGGATGTTAAATTTATCGTACCAGTGCGGTCAGGGAATGAATCGGTAGCCGACGCCGTGGACAGTTAGGAAGTGTTTCGGCACGCTCGCATCGGGCTCGAGTTTCTGCCGGAGCTTGACGACGTGGACGTCCACGGTGCGCGTGTTCGGGAACGATTCGTACCCCCAGACGGAGTTGAGAATCATGTCCCGCGTCAGCGCGCGATCGGGATTATGAAGGAAATACGCCAGCAGGTTGTATTCGGCGGGAGTCATCTTGACCTCCTCGCCTTTACGGGTCACGATCCGCCGCTCGACGTCCACCTCAACGTCGCTGAAGTGGAGCACCTTGCGGGCGTCGGCGACAGCCCGCCGGAGAACGGCGCGGATTCTCGCCAGCAGTTCCCGGGTTCCAAACGGCTTGACCACGTAGTCGTCGGCGCCGATCTCGAGGAGAAGTACCTTGTCGATCTCGTCGCCGACGGCGCTCATCACGATGATCGGGGTCTGGATCTTGGCCGCCCGCAATTGCTTGCAGATCTCCGTGCCCGTCATCAGGGGCAGGCGCAGGTCTACGAGGATCATGTCGGGCTTAAGCGTCAGAGCCTTCTCGAAGCCGTCCTTCCCGTCGGCCGCGGGTACGGGACGGAATCCTTCCTGCTCGAGCATCACCGCAATTGTCTCGCGGAGATTTTCGTCGTCGTCGATGACGAGGACCGTCTGCATGAACCCGTTTCGATTGTAGCTGATCCGTTCCCGCCGCTCAGAACCCGCGCGCTACCCCTCGGCCGGCCTCGGCCTGAAATCAAACCAATGTCGTGTCCGGTTGCAGGCGGCGCACACGGAGAGCATGACGGGAACTTCGACGAGCACCCCCACCACCGTTGCCAGTGCAGCGCCCGACCCCGGCCCGAACAGCGCGATCGCCGTAGCCACGGCGAGTTCAAAGAAATTGCTGGCCCCGATCAGCGCTCCGGGCGCGGCTACGGAATATTCCACCCGGAACAGCCGCATCAGGCCGTAGGCGAGCGTCGAGTTGAAGTAGACCTGTAGCAGGATGGGAATCGCGATCAGCACGACGTGGAAGAACTTGCCGGTGATGTTATCGGACTGGAAGGCGAAGATGAAGACCAGGGTGGCGAGCAGGGCGGCGATGGTTACAGGCGCGAATCGCGCGAGGAGGCGCGTCTCGAACCACTCCTTGCCGTGCCTGCGGATCAGCCACGCCCGCAGCAGGGTGCCAACGGTGAGCGGGATGACGATGAAGGCGATGACCGAGTACAGCAACACGAGGAAGGGTACCGACAGCGACGACGCGCCGGCA